>CAYMLM010000198.1:0-5756 GCA_964391385.1 uncultured Papillibacter sp. | reverse complement strand
CCGCGCAGCCGCAGAACTACTACGCGCAGCCGAACCAGCCGCAGCAGAGCTATTACGCCCAGCCGGGCCAGACGCCGCCGCCCGCGGCCCAGCCGCCGCAGCAGCCGCAGAGCTACTACGCGCAGCCGACTCAGCCGGCGGTGCAAACGCCGCCGCCGCAGGGGCAGCAGACCCCTCCGCCCGGATACTACACGCAGCCGGGCCAGACGCCGCCGCCGGGCGGCTACGGGACGGGCGCTGCGCGCACGGGCCCTTCCTATCAGGCGGATCCCGCGGACATCGCGGAGAACAAGGGCATCAGCGTGCTGTGCTATCTCGGCATCCTGATCCTCATCCCGCTTCTGACCAAGCCGCAGTCCGGCTTTGTGAGATACCACTCCAACCAGGGTCTTGTCCTGATTATATTCGAGGTTCTTGTCGGCTTGCTGACCATCATTCCGTACCTCGGCAGGTTTGTCATCGGGCCGCTCGGGTCGATCTTTGCGCTCGTGTGCGTCATCCTGGGCATCGTCAACGCGGTCAACGGGAACCTGAAGCCCCTGCCGCTCATCGGCGGGATCTCACTGCTCAAGTAAAATCTGACGGTCAACAGACGACCGCCCATGAACAGGAAAAAGCCGCCATTGGCGGCTTTTTCGCATTCATGGCTGCTACGGCCCGGCCGACGGTTCGGGCGTCGGACTGGGCTCGGCCGTCGGCCCGGCCGACGGCTCTGGCGTCGGGGAGGGTTCTGACGACGGCTCGGACGTCGGCTCCGCCGACGGGACGGACGTCGGAGACGGCACGGCGCCGCCCGACGGAGCGGGCGCGGGCGACGGGGCCGTCGTCTGGACGGCGCCGCCCGACGGTCCGGAGGATGGGTTCGGCGTGGGGGAAGCGGCCGTCTCGCCGTCGACGCGGACCGGCTCCGAAACGGCGCTGATCTTTGTCAGGCCGTCCTCCTCGGCAAACGTGAGCTTCTGCTCGTAGATACCGGCCGGTCCGGACGACGCGGCATAGTGATACAGGACCGTCACGCCGTCCGGCGTCTTGTTGAGCTCATAGCTGTCGACCCACGGGCTCGACGTGCCGGTGACCCAGTTCAGGTCGGAAAACTCTTCATACACGGATTCCTGAAGCGCTTTCGTCAGCAGGCCGTACTGGCCTTTGCCGTCCCGGGCCTGTACGGCGTCGGCCCAGATGCGGGCAACCGTCTGCTCGTCCAGCCTGACATCCGTCGGCTCGGACGATACGGCGGCCGTATCGGACGGCGTGACGTCCGCGTCCGCCCCGGCGTCTGCGGACGGAGACGGGGACGGGCTCGTGTCTCCCGCGGCCCCGGACGCGCCCCCGGCAGACCGGCAGCTTACGAGCGCGCCCGCGAGCAGGACCGCCAGCAGCACGAAAACGACGAGCGGCGCGCCGCGCCTTTTGGCCGTCTGATCGAAAATACTGTCAAAACGTTTTTTCATTGATTTATTTCTCCCGTTCAGGCAGGCTCTGAGGCCTGTTTTATTCTGCTGGCCGAGCGCGGCCGCCGACAGAATCGAGCGGCAGTATTTTTTCCGCAGGCCGAGATCCGCGCCCCGGACGATCTCCTGGTCGCACGCGTTTTCCAGCTGCGCGTTGGCCTCGCGCGCCAAATACCAGACGAGCGGATTGAACCAGTGCGCGGCGTTGGCGCACATCAATGCCAGCTTATACCAGATGTGACGGCGCCTGTAGTGCACCAGCTCGTGCCGGAATATGAGCGCCAGCTCGTCCCTGTCGGAAACGAGCTTTTCCGGCATCAGGATGACCGGACGGAAGAGGCCCGTCATCATGGGGCCCGTCGCGCCGGGAAGCCTCAGCAGCGCCACGCGCCCTTCCGGGATGCGCATGCCGGACAGGACCTCCCGGAATACGCGTTGCGCCGCCGCGTCGTCAACCGGCGCCGCGGTCCGGCGGACCCGCCTCCTCAGAAGGGCGTAGCCGGTCAGCCGGACGGCGGCAAACGTCAGAGCGCCGGCCGCCCAGACCGCGACGAGGACGTCTCCGGCCGTCGGGCCGGTCCGCGCGGGTTCCCCGGCCGGGCCGGACGCGTCTTTTTGGCCCGGCGCCGGCGAGGCCGGAGCGGAAACGCCCGCCGCTTCCGCCGGCGTGTCGGGCGCGGCGACAGTCTGCTTTCCGTAGCCTCCAAGCTCGGGTACGGGGATGCTGACGGGCGCCGGCAGCCGGAACGTCGCCGGGATCAATAGTCTCAGGGCCAAAACAAGCCAGACGGCGCAGAGGCTTCTGGCGGGATACCGCTTTGCCAGCCGGGGCGAGACGAAAAGCAGGATCGCGATGAGAACGGATGTGCCCACGGAGATCCCGGCGACTGTGACGAACAGTTCGGCCATGCTTACGCCTCCTCTGTCTTCTCGTCGATAAACCGGCGAAGCTCAATCAAATCCTCCTCCGTCACGGCCTGGCTTTCGTACAGGGAAGCCACGAGCGACCTGAGCGAGTTGCCGCAGAGATTTTCCAGAAACGAGCGGCTTTCGCAGTTGACGTAGTCGCGCTGCCTGACGAGCGCCGTGTAGCGGTTCGTTTTGCCCTGCCGCTCGACGGCGACAAAGCCCTTGTCCGCCAGCCGAGATAAAAACGTCAGCACGGACGTCGGCTTCCAGTCCCGCTTGCCCCTCAGCCGTTCGAGCACATCCGCCGACGTGACGCTGCCGCCGTTTTCCCACACGATTTTCATGATCTCGAGCTCCGAATCCGGCAGCCGGGCGAGCTTGTCCGACATCGTATCACTCCTTCTACAATTGACGAATTACACACGCATTCTACAACGGTAGAATAAATTTGTCAAGCGTAAAAATGAAAAAACCGTTCCTTATAATCATGCCTGGCGCGACGGAATTCATCAAATTATTGACGGCGCGGATGGTATGATGATGGAAAATTCGGACGACCCGGCCGCGGACGGGCAAGCCTTCGACCGATGGCGCAACGCGCGGCGGCGTCTCATTTTACATCGAGAAGGGAAAGAAGAGCCGATATGAAAAAACGCATCACCGCGCTCCTGCTGGCGGCCGCGCTGGCGGCCGCGCTGTTCACGGCGGCCGGGGCGTCCGGGACGGAGGCGTCCGTCACGCTCGACGGGAGCGCTCTGACTGTGAGGGCGCTCATTGACGGAGAGTCGGTCAGCCTGCCCGTGCGCGGCATCTGCGAGGCGCTCGGCTATTCGGTCGTCTGGTCGGCCGCGGGCGGCGTCCGGACGGCGACGGTCACGAAGGGACGGGACACCGTTGTGTTCGACCTGACGCACCGCCAGGTCACGGACAACGGCCACACGTTTTCCGCCGACACGCGTTTCGGCGTCGGCCTGCGCCTCGTGTCGGGCCTGACGTATCTCGACGCCGGGCTCCTGTCGTCGGTCCTGCCCGTCGACGCCGACTGCGACGCGCTCCGGGAGACGGTGACGCTGACGAGCCGCGCGGAAAACAAGCTGACCGTCCAGACGGAAAAGCTGTCGTCCGAGACGGACTATCTGTCGGCCTCCCTTCAGTACCCCCAGCTGTCCGGGATGATAAACGCCGGCGTTCAGGACGCGGTGAACGCCGTTTTGAAGCAGGCGGCGCAGGCCTCGCTCGAGACGGGGGAGAAAAACGCGTCCGCCATGGCCACGTCCATCCGTGACGGGTACACGGGGGCCCTCGGCCGCTGCGAGACCGTCTTCGACTATGCCGTGACGTTCAACCGGGACGGCCTCTTCAGCGTCGTGCTGATGGACTACCAGTACGCCGGCGGGGCGCACGGCGGCACGGTCCAGACATCGTACACAATCGACCTGTCCAACGGTAAAATCCTCGCGCTTTCCGACCTGATGGACCGGAGCGCCGATTACACGTCCTGCTTAAACGCGTCGGTCCGGCGGGAGATCGACCGGCGGGCCGAGGCCGGCGTCCTGCAGGAGTTCGAGTTTTCCCCGTTTTCCACCATCGGGCCGGAGCCCCAGTACTACCTGTCGAACGGCGCGCTTGTGCTCTATTTCCAGGAGTACGCGTATTTTCCGTACGCCGCGGGAATACAGGAGTTTGCCGTCCCGCTCGACGAGCTGGGGACCCTGCTGGCCGCGCAGTACGCGTTTTTGAGCGGCTTATAAACGATTCAAGGGCGCGTCGTATCATCCGATACGGCGCGCCTTTCGCGTCCGGCGCCGCTCACTCCCGGGATACAAAAATTTACAAATTACCTAAAGAATACTATTAAGTACCGGCCGTCCGAGTCCGATATATATTTATGGAAAAATCATGAATCGGAGGAACGGAAATGAACTGGTACAGACATATACGAATCAGGCCCCAGCTGCTGCTCATGTATGGCCTGGCGGCACTCACCAGCCTTGCCGTAGGCGTGTACGGGATCGTGCGGATCCTGCGGTTGACGGCCGGGGCGGAGACCGGCCTGCCGCTGACGGACCTCATCGTCATGATCGGCATCCTTGTCGTCGGGCTCGCCCTGTCGGTGATTCTCCTGCTCAAGTTCGGCCGCTATACGACGGAATTGCTCGATTCCATGCTTTTTACGGCGGAAATGCTGGCGGTCGGGAATTTGAAGGTGCTCGAGCTCGACGAGGGTTTCCAATTCTATCCCGACAGCAAAAACGAGATGGACCGTCTGTCGATCGCGTATGACAAAATGGTCAACAGCACGAAACGGCAGGAGAAGGTCATCCAGGCCGTCGCGCGCGGGGATCTGACGACCGAGATTGAAGTCCGTTCCGAAAACGACCTGATGGGCAAGAGCTTAAACGAGCTCACGGCCAGTCTGGACCGGGCCATGCGCGCCATCATCACGGCGGCCGAACAGGTGGCCTCCGGCGCGTCGCTCGTGTCGAACACGTCGGCGGCGCTCTCACAGGGCGCGACGGAGCAGGCGGGCGTCGTCCAGGAGCTGACCGCCTCGCTCGAGGACATCGCAGACAAGACAGGCCTGAACGCGGATAATGCCGAGCAGGCCAGCCGGCTTGCCGCCAGCGCGAAGACGAACGCGGAGAGCGGCAACGGCCACATGAAGGAAATGCTCCGGGCGATGGACGATATCAACACCTCCTCGTCCGATATCAGCAAGGTCATCAAGGTCATCGACGACATCGCCTTCCAGACAAATATTCTCGCGCTCAACGCCGCCGTAGAGGCCGCGCGGGCCGGCCAGCACGGCAAGGGCTTTGCCGTCGTGGCCGAGGAGGTCCGGACGCTGGCCTCGAAGTCGGCCAACGCGGCCAAAGAGACGACGGATATGATCGAGGGCAGCCTCGACCGGGTCGAAACGGGCACGCGCATCGCCAAGGAGACGGCCGGCGCGCTGGGCCGGATCGTGGAGGAGGTCACGCGGGCCGCAGACCTCGTCGGCTCGATTGCCGCCTCCTCGAACGAGCAGGCGGAGGGCATCCGGATGATCAACGAGGGGATCGGGCAGGTGTCGCAGGTCATCTCCAGCAACGCCGCGACGTCCGAGGAGAGCGCGGCGGCCAGCGAGGAGCTGTCCGGCCAGGCCGAGCAGCTCAAGGAGCTCGTCAGCGTCTTCGAGCTCAAATCGTAGAACAGCTCAGTTTTCCGACAATGAGGCGCGGGGCAGACGCCCCGCGCTTTTTTTGGAACGATTCGGCGGCGGGATTCGTCATAACTGCGCTGCTTTCCGCCGGCTTGACACCGCTGGAAATTGCCGTATGATAGTCTTGAGAAAAAAGGGAAGAACAAGGTCGGAAGAGCACAACGTCTGAACTCCAGTCACCGCTCATTATCTCG
>CAYMLM010000197.1:0-5778 GCA_964391385.1 uncultured Papillibacter sp. | reverse complement strand
CAGCGAAAAGGACGGCGACACGCGGCGGTATCTGAAAAAGCTGAAGGCCGACGAGGCCTGGCTGCGGATTGCGGAGGGGGCGGACGAATGAGCGGCAAGCTGAGCTTTACGCCGGAGCAGACGGCGGCGATCTGGGAACGCGGCGGGCCGCTGCTCGTCTCGGCGGCGGCCGGGTCCGGCAAGACAAAGGTGCTCGTCAGCCGGCTTTTGAGCTATATAACAGACGCGGACGCGCCGTGCGACATCGGGGACTTCCTCGTCATCACATACACGCGCGCGGCGGCGGCCGAGCTGCGGTCGAAGATCCGCGACGAGCTCGCCGAGCGGCTGGCCGCGCAGCCGGACGACCGGCATCTGCGCCGGCAGACGGCGCTCGTGCACTCGGCGCGCATCGGCACCATCCACAGCTTCTGCACGGAGCTTCTGCGCGAAAACGCGCAGCTGGCGTCGCTGCCGCCGGACTTCCGCGTCGCGGACGAAAACGAGTGCAGGATCCTAAAGGCAAGGGTGCTCGGCGAGACGCTCGACCGGCGCTACGAGACGGTCGGCGGCGCGCCGGGGTTTAAGCTGCTCGCCGACACGCTGTCGGCCGGGCGGGACGACAGCCGGCTCGTTGAGGTGATCCTGGACGCGCACGCGAAGCTGAAAAGCCACGCCGACCCGGAGGGCTGGGCCGGGGCGCAGCTGGAGGCGCTGCGCCTGACGGACGCCGCGGACGCGTCGGAGACGCTGTGGGGGCGGTATCTCATGGCGGACGCGCGCGACAAGGCGGCCTACTGGCGCGGCGTCCTGTCCGGCCTGCTCGCGGAGGCGGCGGCGCATCCCGACTTCCTGAAGGCTTACGGCGGCAGCGTGGCCGCGACGGCGGACAGCCTGGGCGCGTTTTTAAGCGCGCTCGATACCGGCTGGGACGCCGCCGGGGCCTGCGCGCAGTTTTCGTTTCCAAGGGCGGGGAGCGTCCGGGGATACGAGGAGGAGAAGGCCGTGCGGGCGCGGTGCAAGGCGGCGCTCAAAAAGCTCACGGAGCTCTTCGCGTGCGCGTCGGCCGAGCTGTTCGAGGACATGGAGGCGGTGCGCCCTGCCGTGGAGGAGCTTTTGGGGCTTGTGCTGGAGTTTGACCGCGCGTACGCCGCGGAGAAGAAAAGGCGCGGGCTCATCGACTTTTCCGATCAGGAGCATCTGACGGCGCGGCTGCTCGCGGACCCGGGGACGGGGGAGCCGACGGCGCTGGCCCGGTCCGTCGCGCAGCGGTACCGGGAGATCCTCATCGACGAGTATCAGGACATAAACGGCATACAGGAGCTCATTTTCCAGGCGTGCTCGCGCGGGGGGCGCAATATCTTCATGGTCGGCGACGTCAAGCAGTCGATCTACCGCTTCCGGCTGGCCGACCCGTCCATCTTCCTGTCGAAATACAACAGCTACGCCGACCTCGGCGCGGAGGACGGAGGCAGGGGCCGGCGCATCTTCATGTCGACGAATTTCCGCTCGAAGAAGGGCGTCCTGGACGCCGTCAACTTCGTTTTCAAAAACATCATGTCCGAGCCGTTCGGCGAGATGGACTACTCAGAGCGCGAATTTTTATATCCCGGCCGGGCGGACGCGGCGTCGGAGACGCCGGCCGTCGAGCTCGATATCCTGGACATGAGCGGGCTCGGGACGGACGAGGAGGAGGAGAGCCCGGAGAAGACGCAGACGGAGGCCGCATTCGTGGCCCGGCGGATCAAAGAGCTCCTGGACGGGGGCCTGACGGTGCCGGACGGGGAGGGCGGCGCGCGGCCGGCCTCGTACGGCGACGTCGCGATCCTGCTGCGGTCGGTCCGGGACAAGGCGGGCGTCTACGCCGAGGCGCTCGGCGCGCTCGGCATCCCGGCAGCGTTTGACGGCGGGGAGGGGTTCTTCGAGACGCTCGAGGTCTCGACGGCGCTCGCGGTCCTCGAAATCACGGACAATCCGCGCCAGGACGTGCCGCTCATCGCGGCGCTTCGCAGCCCCGTGTACGGCTTCACGGCCGACGAGCTGGCCGCGATCCGGCTGGCCGACAGGGGCGGCGGCTTGTACGATGCGCTCCAAAAAGCCGCGCTGACGGACGAAAGGTGCCGGGCGTTCCTCGGGGAGCTCGGCACGCTGCGCGCGCTCGCCCCGGACCTGCCGGCGGACCGGCTGATCTTCCGCATGTACGACAGAACGGACCTGCTGGCCGCCATGGGCGCGCTGCGCGACGGGGAGGCGAGGCGGGAAAACCTCATGCGGCTTGTGGAGCTGGCCGCGCGGTACGAGGCCAACGGCGCGGGGGGGCTCGGCGGCTTCCTGCGTTTTGTCCGCCGGCTCATCGAAAACGGCGACGAGCCGTTTGAGGCCGGCGAAGCGCCGTCGGGCAACGCCGTGAAAATCATGAGCATCCACAAGTCGAAGGGGCTGGAATTCCCCGTCGTCCTCCTCGCGGACACGGCCAAGCGGTTTAACCTGACGGACACAAAAAAGCCGCTGCTGATGCACGCGGCGCTCGGCGTCGGGATGAAGCGGACCGACTTTGACAGGCGGATCGCGTATACGACGCTGCCGCGCATGGCCGTGGCCGCAAAGCTCGGCAGCGAGACGGCGGCGGAGGAGCTGCGCGTGCTGTATGTCGCGATGACCCGGGCGCGCGAGCGGCTTATCGTCGTCGCGACGTTCCGGGACGCGCGGCGCGAGCTCGACAAATTGTCGAAAAACGCGTCCGCCCCGGCCGCGCCGCAGGCGCTCGAGGACATCAGCTGCCAGGCCGGCTATATCCTCACGCCGGTTTTGACGCGGCCGGAGGCCGCGCGTCTCCTGACGGACGGCGCGCCGGAAACCGAGCCGTACGACGGGATGTGGGACATCCGGCTCGTCGCGGCCGGGGCGCCGGAGAGACCGGGGCGCAAGGCGGCCGAGCCGATAGCGGAGCGAGCCGAGGCCCTCCCGGAGGACGTCGCGGCGCTCCGGGAAAAGCTGGAGTATGCGTATGCGTACGAGCGGGCGGCGAGCCTGCCGTCGAAGCTCACGGCGACGGAGCTCAAGGGCCGCTTCACGGACTACGAGGCGGCGGAGGAGGCCGGGACGCCGGACTATCTGAAGAGCGGCGCGCCGCCCTACGGCCGGCCCGCCTTCGTCACGGCGCGGACGGGGCTCACGGCGGCCGAGCGCGGGACGGCGCTGCATCTGGCGATGCAGTACGTCGATTATAAAAGGTGCGCGGACGCCGCGGGCGTCCGGGGCGAGCTGAGCCGGCTGAAGGCGCTGGGCTTTCTGACCGAGCGGCAGCGCGCGTCCGTCGAGCCCGGCAGGATCGCAGCGTTTTTCGCCTCGCCGCTGGGCCGCAGCGTGCTCGGCGCGGAGCAGCTCCGGCGGGAGTTCAAGTTCTCGCTGCTGGTGCGGGCCGGGGATTACTTCGAGGGCGGCGGAGACGACGAGATACTGTTCCAGGGCGTCGTGGACTGCTGCTGCGAGGAAGACGGGAAGCTGAGCATCATCGACTTCAAGACGGACCGCGTCACGCCGGAGACGCTCGGGGAGAAAACGGGTCTTTACGCCGGACAGATCAGGGCTTACGGCCGGGCTATGGAACGCGTCACGGGAAAGCCCGTTTCGCGGCTTTTCCTGTATTTTTTCGCCACGGGCGACGCCGTTGAGGTCGAACTGTAAAATTTATGTGACAGGTGTTGCATTTTTTATTAAGCTGTGTTAAAATGCACGTTGCGCATAAAAATACGCTTTTTACGCTCAAAAACGCGTGGCTCTTCTGAAGCGCGACGAATACGGGAAGAACCGAAAGAGGTGAACACGGTGAAGGAAGGGATCCATCCCAACTATCAGCAGACGACGATCAGGTGCGCTTGCGGCGAGGTTATTGAAACGGGAAGCACGAGGAAGGATATCAAGGTGGAAATCTGCTCGAAGTGTCACCCCTTTTATACAGGCAAGCAGAAACTGGTGGATACCAGCGGACGAGTCGACAAGTTCAACAGAAAGTTCGGCTTGAGCAAATAACCGTCTGAAACGCCCGCACATAAACGTGCGGGTTTGTTTTTCTTTTGGTTCGAAGCGACTTCCATAAGCGAAAGGTGAGAAAGATAGAAAATAAACTGGGGAACGAAATCGAAAAAGCCGTGCTGGCGGGCCTGTCGGCCGAGAGCATGGAGCCGGCCGAGCGCTCGACGGACGAGAGCCTGGACGAGCTCGAAGCGCTGTTGGAGACGGCGGGCGGCGAGTCCCGCGGCCGCATCCTGCAAAACAGGGCGACGCCCGAGCCGCGCACGTTTATCGGCTCGGGAAAGGTACAGGAGATGAAGGCGCTCATCGACGCGGAGGAATGCACGCTCGCCGTGTTTGACAACGAGCTGTCGCCGTCGCAGGCGCGGGCGCTCGAGGAGGACCTCGGCGTGCGCGTCCTGGACCGCTCCTCGCTGATCCTCGACATCTTTGCCCAGCGCGCGGCCACGCGCGAGGGGCGGCTCCAGGTGGAGCTGGCGCAGTACAAGTACCTGCTGCCGAGGCTCACCGGCATGTGGACGCACCTCGAGCGCCAGGCGGGCACGTCGGCCCCCATCGGGACGCGCGGCCCCGGCGAAACGCAGCTGGAGACCGACCGCCGGCACATCCGGCGGAAGATCTCGAAGCTCGAGGAGGAGCTCGAGAGCGTCCGGAAGGTCCGGTCGACGCAGCGTCGGCGGCGCGAGAAAAACAGCGTGCCGGTCGTGGCGCTCGTCGGGTACACGAACGCGGGGAAGTCGACGCTTTTAAACGCGCTGACCGGGTCCGGCATCCCCGCTGAAAACCGGCTGTTCGACACGCTGGACACGACGACGCGGCAGCTGAGGATCAGCGACACGCTCGAGGTCCTGCTGTCCGACACGGTCGGGTTTATCCGGAAGCTGCCGCACCAGCTGGTGGAGGCCTTCAAGGCCACGCTCGAGGAGCTTTCGTACGCGGACCTGCTGCTGCACGTCATCGACGCGTCGAGCCCGCACTGGGCGCAGCAGGCGGAGGTTGTGGACGGGCTCATCGAGGAGCTCGGCGCGTCGGAGACGCCGCGCGTCGAGGTCTTCAACAAATGCGACTTAAAGCCGCCCGAGCTGCGCCTGCGGGGCGTAGACGCCGTGGAGATCTCGGCAAAAACGGGCGAGGGGCTCGAGAAGCTGCGGGATAGGATCGAAGCGGCGCTGCGGAAGGTCAAACGGAGGGTGGTGCTCCGGCTGCCGTACGACAAGGGCGGCCTCGTCGAGCAGCTGCACCGCGAGGCGTCCGTCCTCGGCGTGCAATATCTCGACGGCTGCATCGAGGTCGAGGCGATCGTCGGCGCGGAGACGTATGGTAGACTGCGCGGCTACATCGACGCGTGAACGCCGCGCGCAGTGGCGCAAAGACGAGCCGCGCCCGGCGGACCGCATGATTGTCCGGCCGGCGCAGGGGAGAAGGAGCAAGCCATGAACGAGACACAAAAAAAGGCGTACGCCTCCAAATATTTCAGGACCGGCGCGGAAGTGCGTCTGCCGAAAGAGGAAAACCCGTACCCGCAGATGAAATACGACTCCGTGAGGCTCCAGAGCACGCCGGATTTCGGGAACCTGAATACGGCGTCCTACTGGTACTACATCTGCGCGCCGCTCGCCATGCCCCCGGAGCCCAAGCGAAACGACCGGGGCCGCTACCTGACGCTGATGGGCGGCGACATGCGCAACGCGCTCAATCTCGAGGGAACCGTCGAGATCACGATGGGGCGCGACGCGGAGGAGCTCGGCACGTTTACGTTCGACA
>CAYMLM010000196.1:0-5811 GCA_964391385.1 uncultured Papillibacter sp. | reverse complement strand
CGCATCCCGTTTTTCTCTCTGTGCCGCGAGGACTATATCGACACGTCCGTGGCGCTGGTCCGGCAGTCCGGCGTCAAAATGGACGGCGAGGCGCTGCGGAAGGCGGCGCTCCGGTGGGAGATGGAGCACGGCTCCAGAACGCCGAGGACCGCCAGGCAGTTTGCAGACAATCTCGCCGCCGGACTGAGCGTCTGACGGTTCAAGGCCGGCAATACCGCGCGGTAAGCCGCCGTGCCTATTTCTTCAGCTTTTCCTCACGGCCGCAGAAGCTTGACAGCTTTGGAAGGAGCATGCCCGTTTCGGCCCGGTACGCCGCGTAGTCCGGCCTGTGTATCAGCTGACGGCGTTCGAGCATGGGGATACTGATGAATATAAACATCAGCGTATTCACGGCCGGACCCGCGATCAAAACAAGCCGCGACGGCCCCGAAAAAAGCATCATAAGGTAAACGCCCCACCACATCAGGATCTCTCCGAGATAGTTGGGGTGCCTGGAAACCTTCCAGACGCCGGCCCGGTTGACGCGGCCGGCGTTTTCCGTCGATAAGCGGAACGCGCGCATCTGCCGGTCGGCTATATGCTGCAGCGCCGCGGCGAAAAGGCAAACGAGCACCGCGGCAACGGTTCCCGGGGTGACGGGGGCGCCGTTTTGTAAAAATACGACGGCCGGCATCAGAGCCAGGAAGACGACGACGGTCGGGAAAACATGGATGCCGAACAGGTTGACGAAAAGCCACAGCCTCTGGTTGGCCTCTTTAAGCTGCGTATAACGCCAATCCTGAACGCCGAGATTTTGAAACGTCGCGCACCAGTGCGCGGTCAAACGGACGCCCCAAATCAGCACCGCGCCGGCAATGAGGAAGAAACCGGCGCCGGGCCGGCCGAGATAGATGCCGGTCAGCGGCACGAGCACAATCGGAGCCACGCTCCAGTAAGGGTCATAGACCGAGGAGTTGCCGAAAAGAACGCTCATGAGCCATGTGAAAACCGTCGCGGCAAGGTCCGCCGCAAAGAGCCTTATGTACAGTCCCCACGGGGCCGTCAGCCGGAACACCGTCAAACCAACAGCCGCGGCCAATACATAGACTAGAAGGATTATCAGCAGCCCAAGCCGCCGTGAGGAGTAAATCCTCTGCATATCGTCACCTCATCAAAATGCTTGATTACACTCGACGCACATTTATGCGTGCTCGTTCGTCCCGTCGCCTTCGAGATGGTATCTGGGCTTGCCCAGGGATCGCTTCTTATATTCGATGGCTTCCGCCGGGCACAGGCAGATGCAGGCCATACAGTGCGTACAGTCGCCGCCCCAGCGCGGGCGGCCGCCGGCAAGCCCGATATTGTTTAACGGGCAGACCTCGGCGCATTTTCCGCAGCCGGTGCAGGCCTGCGTCGCGCGAAAGCCCCTTGCGCTCACGACGAACGGGTAGAAGACGGCGTTGACGACGCGGCTCATGAACCGGCCCTTGAGCGTGACTTTTTCGCCGGGCACAGGCCGCCCGGCTTTTATGAGACGCGCCGCTTCCAGGATGCTCGGCACGGCCCGTCTGACAATCGCCTCCGCCTGTTCCCTGTCCGGGACGGCAAACAGGGCGATATAGTTTTCCGGCATGACGACGCCGGCCAGCCCCATGTAGTCAAGGCCGGCTTCCCGGCAGGTCTTCCGCGCGTAGCGAGCGGCGTTTTCGGTCTCGCCGCCGCAGGTCAGCACAAAGTAGGCGGCGCGGCTGCCCTCGAATCGCGCCCGGCGGATAAAGCGCTCAACGACGCGCGGGATCCGCCACGCGTAGGTCGGGCAGACGAAGACGAACGGCTTGTCTGAGACAAGCGCCGGATACTCCCCGGTTTTGATCAGCTCGTTCATGGAGACGGAGCGGTCGCCGGTTTCCTTTGCGATCAGCCGCGCCGCGTACCGGCTGTTTCCCGTCCCGCTGAAAAAAAGTATCATATCAGGCCTCCCTCTCCCGCTCATCGGTCACACGCCTATTATAGCTGGCTGCCGCGCTTTTTTAAAGCCGGTTCACCAAAAATAAACGGAACATCGGATATCCCGCCTGCTCGAACGCCTGGACGTACGGATGGATGCGTCACGCCTTTCACTACGAGTATGGCATCAGGAAATTTGAGTTGAATTATATCAAACCTTGCGTTATAATAGGTTTACAAAATAATCAGATAATAGCAAACTTGTCGAAAGACAAGGACGCAAAGCCGCGGGTCTAAAGCATTCGCCATGACAGCCGGGTTGCCGATGAGCATACGCAGGATGCTTTAACCGCAGGCTTCGGCATGCGGTTTTTTATTGGGGATTTTCCGGCGGCAAGCTCGGTTTAAACAAACAAACGGGGTGACTTTATATGGACGTGTGTATCGCGAGGAAACCGATCTTCGACAGGAATATGAAGGTTTACGGGTACGACCTGCTCTACTGCGAGAATACGATCGCCAATACGGTCAGCGAGGCGGACGTCAAGACGGAGCTTGTATATGACTCCTTTTTCGTCATCGGCATCGACGACCTCACAAACGGAGCCGCGGCCTTTATCCGTTTTTCGCGCGCGCTCGTTGACGGAGACATTCCCGTTTTGTTCCCTCGGGATAAGATCGTCGTGGAGGTCCTTGAGGAGGATTATCCGAAGCAGGTGACGGCGGAAGACTGCGCGAGGATAAAATCCCTCGGATACCGGCTCGCGCTGGACGGCTTCATACTCGACGACGCAAATATAGGGCTTCTAAAAGCCGCCGATATCATCAAAATCAATTTTTCAGCCGCGACGCTCAAAACACAGGCCGCGATGGTCGGCCGATTCAAGGGCAACGTCAGGTTTTTGGCCGACAACATCGAAACCCGGGAGGATTACACTCGCGCCGCGGACATCGGTTACGACCTGTTCGGGGGCAGTTTTTTTACAAAGCCGTCGTATGTGAATTCAAAAGAGATCGAGTCCCTGGACATGAGCCTGTTTAACCTGATCCAGGAGCTCGACCGTCCTGAACCGGACTATACCGTCCTCTCCGATATCATTGAACGCGATCTCGGTCTTTCCTACAAGCTCCTGAAATTCGTCAACTCGGCCGCCATGTCCTCGGGTTATAAAATCGTCTCCATCTCGCGCGCCGTCACCTATCTGGGCACCCGCCTGCTCCGCCAGTTCCTGTCGGTCATACTCGTCAAAAAACTCCAGACGAACGAGAACGGGGAGCTTGTCAAGCTGTCGCTCGTCCGCGGAAAGCTCATGTCGCTGCTGGCCTCGGAGCTGGGACTCGGCGAGGCGGGTTCGGCATACTTCTTCACAGGCATCTTTTCGCTGATCGACGTCATTTTAGATAAAGACATGCGGGAGATCGTCCTCGAGCTGCCCCTGATCGGCGCCGTCAAACAGGCCCTTCTGGGAGAAAACAATCCTCTGAGAAGAATGCTGGATTTTATTGTCCGGTATGAAAATGCGAGATGGGACCTCGACGGGGACGCGTATCCGATGAGCCGCATCGACAGGAACATGATGATGTCTTTGTATATCGACGCGCTCAGATGGGCAAATATCCTCGATTAGACGAGCGGATTCCGGTCGCCCATGTATATTTGCATATGCTGGTCACCGTCATAAAAATACCTGAATTTTAAATATGACAAAATCCGTCTTTCCAATTTTTTGGCGCTGTGATATAATTATTGAAGTTAATTTGGGCGGCGGACAAGCCGTATGGGTCCGCACACATACGCTTTAATAAGAAAGGATGTAGCACAATGAATAAGGCGACGGAACTTTTACAGCAGGCCAAAACGTTCTTCATCGCGACGGCCGACGGCGACCAGCCGCGCGTGCGTCCGTTCGGCGCGGTGGCCGAGATCGACGGAAAAACGTATCTCAGCATGAACAACACGAAGAAGGTTTTTAAGCAGCTCAAGCAAAATTCCAAATGCGAAATCTGCGGCATGCTCAGCCCGACGAAGTGGTTCCGGATCACTGGCACGCTCGCACAGGACGACAGCAACGCATCGAGGGCCGAATTTTTAAAACAGTGCCCTCTCCCGATGTACAAGGCCGACGACGGCATCTTCGAGATCATGTACTTCACCTCGGTTTCCGGCACGGTCGAATCCTTCGACGGGCCGAAAGAGGAGTTCTGAGAAAAAAGCTAAGCCGGGCTGCATCGCACAGCCCGGCATACTTTATTCATACGTTGCCGGATGTAACCAACCGGACTGCTTGGCAGTCCGGTTTGCACTCATTATGAATACTTTTTCTTATTCTTTCTGGCCGCCTCAGACTTCTTGCGGCGCTTTACGCTCGGGCTCTGGTAATACTCTTTTTTTCTGAGATCCGAGAGCACACCGGCCTTGGCGCAGTTTCTCTTAAATCTCTTTAAGGCACTGTCCAGGGATTCATTATCCTTGACATGGACTTCCGACACTAGTTTCCCTCCCTCCAAATACGCGCCTACGGCGCGCTTTAAGGGCCATCCGTATGGCTTTAACACACTTTATTATAGTTTGACGGCGGATTATTGTCAAGTGCGAATTTATCGCGCGCGCGGGTATCGTTTACCTGACGATCAGGTTTATCAGCTTATTTTTCACGACGATTGTCCGGATTATGTCCTTGCCCTCAACGAGCTTTTGTATTTTCTCGTTGGCCTTTGCCGCCTGCAGCACGGTTTCGTCATCGGCGTCCGTCGGGACCGTGACGGTCGCCTTCAGCTTGCCGCCGACCTGCACGGCGATCTCGCGCTCCGCCTCGATTGTCTTGCCCGCGTCGTAGGCCGGCCACGCGGCCCGGCACGCCATGCCGCCGAAGCCCTGGATCTCCCACAGCTCCTCGGCGATATGCGGAGCAAACGGCGACAGGAGCGTCAGAAGCGTCCGGATGTCTCCCCGGGTGGGAGCATTTTCGTAAAAGTCGTTGACGAGCGCCATGAGCGTGGCGATGGCCGTGTTGAACTTCATGTTCTCTATATCGTCGCCGACCTTTTTGATCGCTCTGTGTACGGCGCTCTCATTGGCCTTGGAATAACTTTCGTCGCCGAGGCGTTTTTCCGACAGGTTCCAGACGCGGTCCAGAAAACGCTTGCAGCCCTTGACGGCGTTTGAGGACCACGGCGCAGCCTTTTCAAAGTCTCCGATGAACATGATGTACAGCCGGAGCGTATCGGCGCCGAATTCGTTCACGATGTCGTTGGGATTGATGACGTTGCCGCGCGACTTTGACATCTTCTGTCCGTCCTCGCCGAGGATCATGCCGTGGCTCGTGCGCTTCAGATACGGCTCGCTCGTCGGGACGACACCGATGTCAAAGAGGAACTTGTGCCAGAAGCGCGAATACAGCAGGTGGAGCGTCGTGTGCTCCATGCCGCCGTTGTACCAGTCGACGGGCGTCCAGTAATCCAAAGCTTCGCGGGAGGCCAGCGCGGCGTCGTTGTGCGGGTCGGCATAGCGCAGGAAGTACCAGCTGGAGCCGGCCCACTGGGGCATCGTGTCGGTCTCGCGTCTGGCCTTTCCGCCGCAGCGCGGGCACGTCGTCTCGATCCAGTCCGTCATGGCGGCCAGCGGGGACTCTCCCGTATCGGTCGTCTCGTACTTCTCAACGTCCGGCAGCAAAAGCGGCAGCTCGCTTTCCGGCAGAGGGACGAAGCCGCACGCGTCGCAGTGCACGATCGGGATCGGCTCCCCCCAGTACCGCTGGCGGGAGAAGACCCAGTCGCGCAGCTTGTAGTTGACCTTCTCCTCGCCGAGCCCGCGCTCGGCAAGCCATTTGGTGATCGTTTCAATGGCGTTTTCGACGGACAGGCCGTTTAAAAATCCCGAGTTGA
>CAYMLM010000195.1:0-5813 GCA_964391385.1 uncultured Papillibacter sp. | reverse complement strand
AGCACTGGGATTCTCGCGTCGGATAAAGCCGCAGGTCTTCGATGCAGTCCTTATCCCGGCAGGAATCGTAGATCTTACGTGTATGTACGCAGACGGCCTCTCTGATGCAGGTGTTTTCCTGTACGGGGCCGGGTATAACCCGATCTGGCATTTGTTTTCCTCCTTGATAGAATGAAATGGGTGTGATCTACTTCAATATAGTGTATGCACTGCCTTTCATAGTGTGATATTCAAGGGACGGTTGCGGGCCCTGCCGGCTTGTGGTAAAATACAGGCGCCGACCGGCTTTTCGGATGCCTGGCGGAGCCGTCTGACCGGCGGCTGCCCGAGGCGGAAAAAACGGCGGCGGAGGTTGCTATGATCATTTTGGGCCTCGATCCGGGGATCGCCACCATCGGGTTCGGCGTCATCGAAGCGTCCGGCGGGCGTCAGTCGCTCGTCCGCTGCGGCGTCATCCGCACCCGCGCCGGACAGCGGCTGTCAAGCCGCCTGAGCCAGATCTACCGCGACGCCGGCTCGCTCCTGGACACGTTCAGGCCGGACGCCGTGTCCGTCGAGGAGCTGTTTTTCAACACGAACCTGAAGACGGGCATCGCCGTCGCGCACGGCAGGGGCGTATTGATCCTGGCCGGCGAGGAACGCGGCGTCCCGATGTACGAGTATACGCCGCTGCAGGTCAAGCAGACGGTGGCCGGCTACGGCCGGGCGGAGAAAAAGCAGGTGATGGAGATGGTCCGGCGGCTTTTGGGGATGGACGAGCTGCCCCGGCCCGACGACGCGGCCGACGCGCTGGCCGTCGCCATCTGCCACGCGCGGACGGCGGGCTCACTCATGAATATAGACGGAGGCAGCATATGTTCTACTATTTAGAAGGCGTCGTGACCGTCATGGAGCAAAACCTCGCGGTTGTCGACGTCGGCGGCGCCGGCTACGCGTGCCACACGACGATGCACACGCTTTCGCGTTTGGAGACGGGGAAGAAGGCGCGGCTTTACACCTACTGCAACATCCGCGAGGACGCCTTTGACATCTACGGCTTCGGCGAGCCCGGCGAGAAGCGTTTTTTTGAGCAGCTGCTCACCGTGTCGGGCATCGGCCCGAAGGCGGCGCTGTCGATCCTGTCGTCCGGCACGCCGGAGACGCTCGCGCTGGCGATCGTCACAGGGGACGACAAGGCGCTGACGCTCGCGCCCGGTATCGGGAAAAAGATCGCCCAGCGCGTCATCCTGGAGCTCAAGGACAAGCTCGCCAAGGACGCCCCCGCGCTCTCCGGCGGACCGGCGTTCATGCCGCCCGCCGCGGGCGGCGCGTCCAAGGTGTCCGACGCGGCCTCGGCGCTGGCCGTGCTGGGCTACAGCCAGAGCGAGATCGCCGCGTCGCTGCGCGGCGTCGATACGGAAAACCTGAGCGTTGAGGAGATCATCCGCGACGTTCTGAAGAACAGTCTGTGACTTTTTTAATGGAGCATGTCTATGAGCATTGATTATACGGACGAGCCGAAAAAGGCAGGACGCGACGACGAGGAGGTTCTCCTCACGACCTCGTTCGTCCGGGAGGACAACGGCGAGGGGAGCCTGCGCCCGCAGACGTTTGCCGACTATACGGGGCAGGAGAAGGCCAAGGGCAATCTCGCCGTTTACATCGAGGGCGCGCGCCGGCGCGGCGAGCCGCTCGACCACGTGCTGCTGCACGGGCCGCCCGGCCTGGGCAAGACGTCGCTGGCGGCCATCATCGCAAACGAGATGGGCGTGACGCTCCGCAAGACGTCGGGGCCCGCCATCGAAAAGCCGAAGGACCTGGCGGCGCTGCTCACCAATCTCAACGAAAACGATATATTGTTTATTGACGAGATCCACCGGATGAACCGCTCGATCGAGGAGATCCTGTATCCCGCCATGGAGGATAGGCAGATCGACATCATCATCGGGCAGGGCCCGGCCGCCACGTCGATCTGCCTGAAGCTGAAGAGCTTCACGCTCATCGGGGCCACGACGCGCTCCGGCCAGCTGTCCTCGCCCCTCCGGGACCGGTTCGGCATCGACCTGAAGCTGGAGCTGTACACGGCGGAGGAGCTCACGCGCATCATCGAGCGGTCGGCCCGCCTGCTGGGCATCCCGGTCGATCCCGACGGGGCGCGGGAGATCGCCTCGCGCAGCCGCGGGACGCCGCGCGTGGCAAACCGGCTGCTTCGGCGCGTGCGGGACTTCGCGGAGGTCATAGGCGACGGCGTCGTCACGCGGGCGCTGGCCGACGAGGCGCTCACACGGCTGGAGATCGACAGCACGGGCCTCGACGCGGGCGACAGGCGGCTGCTTCAGAGCATCATCCGCAATTACGGCGGCGGACCGGTCGGCCTCGAAACGCTCGCCGCGACGATCAACGAGGAGGCCGTCACGCTCGAGGACGTCTACGAGCCGTTTCTGCTGCAGCAGGGGTTTCTGACGCGCACGCCGCGCGGCCGCTGCGTCACGCGCCTGGCCTACGAGCACCTGGGGCTGCCGTTTACAGCCGACGACTCCGGGCAGCTGTCGTTTTAATAGGGGCGAACTGCGTTCGCCCGAATTGAAAACGACGGGACGCTGAAGAAAATATGGGTTCGGTTATAACGGGCGATCACAGATCGCCCCTACAGGACCGGCCAATATTCTGTGTAGGGGCGAACTGCGTTCGCCCGCCATAATCCAAAAACCTTATCACAATAAAGGACTGATTGTATTTCATGGGTACATATTTCGGTACGGACGGCATCCGAGGGATCGCCAACGACACGCTCGACGCGGAGCTGGCGTATAAGGTCGGCTGCGCGGCGGCGACGGTCCTCCTGGAGCTTCAGGGGGTCCGGCCGCTCATACTGATCGGGAAGGACACGCGCATTTCCTCGGATATGCTGGAGGCCTCGCTCATTGCCGGCATCTGCTCCGGAGGGGCGGACGTGCTGCCGCTCGGCGTGCTGCCGACCCCGGCGGTGGCCTACCTCACGGTCAGGATGAAGGCCGGCATGGGCATTGTGATCTCCGCCTCCCACAATCCGTTCGAGCACAACGGCATCAAGATTTTCGACCACAACGGCTTCAAGCTGTCGGACGCGCTCGAGGAGCGCATCGAGCGGATGCTCGACGGCGGGGAGCCCTGCGGGAAGAAGACGCACGAGAAGCTCGGCCGCGTGCGCAAGGACGACGGGCGCGGCACGGATGCCTACGTGGATTATCTCGTGAGCGCCGCCGAAACCGACCTCAAGGGCCTGCGCGTCATCGTTGACTGCGCCAACGGCGCGGCCTCCAAAACGGCCGCCCGGCTTTTTTCCGCGTTCGACCTGGACTTCGAGCTGCTGCACGACCACCCGAACGGGATCAACATCAACGACGGGTGCGGCTCGACGCACATGGAGCACCTGCGCTCCATCGTGAAGGCCGGCGGATTTGACCTGGGGCTCGCGTTCGACGGCGACGCCGACAGGTGCCTGGCCGTCGACGAGCTCGGCGAGCTCGTCGACGGGGACAGGATGATGGCCGTCATAGGCCGCCACATGAAAGATTCGGGCCGCCTCAAAAACGACGCGATCGTCGCGACCGTCATGTCGAACGTCGGCTTTCACGAATTTGCCGGGAAAAACGGCATCGAGCTGCACTGCTCGGCCGTCGGGGACCGGAACGTACTGGAGCTGATGCTCGGCCGCGGCTGCAACATCGGCGGGGAGCAGTCCGGGCACATCATCTTTCTCGACGACGCGACGACGGGGGACGGGCAGCTGGCGGCCGTAAAATTCCTGAGCGTCGTGTGCCTGTCGGGCAGGAAGGTCTCAGAGCTCGTGGCCGACGTGCCGCAGTATCCGCAGGTCCTCAAAAACCTGCCGGTGCCCGGCGGGAACGGCGCCAAGACAGCCATCATGGAAAGCGCCGCGCTGTGGGAGGCCGTCCGGCGCGAGGAGGCGAGGCTGGCGGGGGCCGGCAGAATCCTCATCCGGCCGTCCGGGACGGAATCGCTCATCCGCGTCATGGTGGAGGCAAAAACGGAGGAAACGGCTGCCGAGGTGGCCGATCAGCTCATATCCCTGATTCAAACGCTGCATTAGAGGGTTATTTTTAACTAAATATTAAAAAAGATGAACAGTAATACTTGACAATATGTACAAGAGAACTTATAATCTATGCTGCGTGAGCTATATTTACAATTTTGGTATATTTATGAGCAAAAATTACAATAACCGTGATGAGTCGCTTTGGGCCAGGGCTTCCGCCGGGGACGCAGCGGCGGAAGAGGAACTGATCACGGAATACAGCCGGCTCGTCAAAATTTGCTCGCGGCCCTATTTTCTCGTCGGCGGCGACAGCGAGGACCTGACCCAGGAAGGGATGCTCGGGCTCCTGGCGGCCGTCCGGCACTACGATCCCCATAAGGATGTCAAATTTAAGACATACGCCGAATTTTGTATCAGGCGGCGACTATACAGCGCGATCAAATCAGCTTCCAGGTATAAGCATATTCCACTCAACGACTCCGTGTCGCTGGAATCTCCGGAGCTTGACGAAAACATTACCCAAGGCATGTTTTTTTTGCGCGATCCTGAAGAATTTGTAATAGCGAGAGAGCGCGTGAATGAATTAACGGATTGTCTGACCGGCTCTCTGTCCTTTTTTGAATCAAAGGTGCTGGGCTTGTATCTGGAAGGCCTGTCTTACGAGGAGATGGCCGCCCGTGTCGGCAAGCCCGCAAAATCCGTGGACAACGCTGTGCAGAGGATCAGGAAGAAGCTTGCACATTTAGTTAAAACCGGCGATAATCAGTGAAAGCTGAACGCAAATAAACAGCCCGATGGGTAAGATTTTTGTCAAAAGAGAGGTTTCAAAATGTACGAGGACAAGACACTGGTATGTAAGGAATGCGGTAACGAGTTTATTTTTACCGCGGGCGAGCAGGAATTCTACGCCGAGCGCGGCTTCCAGAACGAGCCGCAGCGCTGCAAGAACTGCCGCGACGCGCGTAAAAATGCCGCACGCGGCCCGAGAGAGTACTTCACGGCCGTTTGCGCCGCCTGCGGAAACGAAGCGCGCGTCCCGTTCGAGCCGAAAACCGACAGGCCGGTTTACTGCAGCGAATGCTTTGCCAAGATTCGGGAGGCAAACAACGCCTGAGCTGATCTGACAGATTCGTAAGCTGGAAGGCACCTTACATGAGAGCCTAGGTTCTGCGCCCCGCAGAGCTTAGGCTCTCATTCCTCACTGCGGCGGTCAGCCGGCATCGGCCGCTTTGACCGCCGCCCGCGGCCCGGAAATTTAAAGCCGGTCAAAATGCAAGTTATAACATTATATGCATGGTACGCCTGAAAAAACGCGCGCCGGGCTGTTGACGGCGAAAATGACAGAAATTTATCAGCGCTTTTTCAGGCTGTGCGGTTAAAATGATACCGGCGACATTTTTTGCTCGTTCCGGTTGAAAAAATACAGGATATCGGATATAATAAATCGAATAACACAATTACCGCATTTTATTTGGAGGTTTAAATAATGGCACAGATTACGAAAGACACGATCATTGCGGATATACTCAAGCTCGCGCCGGATTCCGCCCCGCTGTTTTACTCCATCGGCATGCACTGCCTCGGCTGCGCGCTCTCGAGCGGCGAAACGCTCGGCGAGGCCTGCGAGGTGCACGGCGTCGACTGCGACGAGTTTATGCAGCAGCTTCAGGAATACGTCAAGGAATAAGCATCGGCATACGGACATTGAGCGGGGGAGTGTTTCCCCCGCTTTTAGCTGTCGACAAGATCGGAAGAGCACAACGTCTGAACTCCAGTCACCGCTCATTATCGCGTA
>CAYMLM010000194.1:0-5825 GCA_964391385.1 uncultured Papillibacter sp. | reverse complement strand
ATCTCAGCCTGCTGCTGTGAAGTGACGACTTGCAGCTCGGCTTCAGCTTCCGCCGCTTTTTGTTCGGCCTCGCACAGGAGCCTTCTGACGTCCTCTTCAGCGCGCGCGGCCGCTTTGGTCAAGGCGTCCAGGCCTTTTTTTTCGGCTTCGGCCGTCCTGTTCTTCGCGCGCGCAAGCGCGTTTTGTTTTTCCTGACGGGCCGCTTCCTCCGCGTCCGTTATGCTCTTTATGACTTCAGCATACATGCTTTTAGTACCCTCCCTCATTCAGCGGATATCGACTAGGTATCTGACTCGTGCATGGCCGGACAGTCCGCCGTGAGGGGACAGCCGCATAAAAAAACGAAACGCTTTTGAAACGCGTTCTGCGTTTGCGTTTTCATAAGTTCAATACTCTATTATTTACGATATAAAGCTTTATAAATATTAGCATTTTTTTGTCTCAATTTCAACATTTGTAAAACAATACGCGCATTTGCGCTAAAAAGTGTCTGCATAATATGTGAGAAAAGGCCGATAGGGGATGACGCTTGCCGTCCAGCTGTGTCACCGACCGGTCCGGCGGCGGAAATCAAGTGAAAATGAACAATGGAAATGCGCGGCGGGACGCATAAATGCAGCTAAGCCACAAATTTTTCCGAAGGTTTCTTTGCTGTCCTGAAAGCCTCCGGACAGGCTGTGCCCGGAAGGCAGTAGGTAACTGTGTTTTATGGCCGCCCGCTGCCGGATTGCGCGTTATCTCGGGACCGGCGCAGGGACCGTTTGCGTTGACATTGACCGCTGGATGGTTTATCATTGGTAGCGTGCTACACACATGTTCCGGCATGCCGTTTGTGAGGTTATGATGGAAGAAAAAAAGCTTATCTTTGAAAAAGTGCCCGTGCCGAAGGCCGTGGCGAAGCTGGCTCTGCCGACCGTCATGAGCATGCTTGTCACCATCTTGTACAACATGGTGGACACGTATTTCGTCGGCCAGACCGGGGACCCGAATCAGGTTGCCGCGGTTTCGATCGCAACCCCGGCATTTTTTGTGCTGATGGCGCTCGGCAATATTTTCGGCATTGGCGGCGGCTCGTATATATCGCGTCTCTTGGGCGAGGGAAGGCCGGAAAAGGCAAAGCATGTTTCCAGCTTCAGTTTTTACGGCGCGGCAGCCGTCGGCATTGCCCTCGTCGGCGTGTTCCTGCTTGGGATGCCGTTCATACTCAAGGTCATCGGCTCGGATGAATATACGGCCGGTTATGCGGAAGAGTATCTCAAGTGGGTGACCCTGGGCGCGCCGTTCATTACCATAACAGCCGGCTTGCCGAACATCGTCCGGAGCGAGGGCTCGGCGAAAGCCGCGATGCTGGGCATGATGATCGGCACAGTCACCAACATAATCCTCGACCCGATCATGATACTGACGCTGCGCATGGGCGTTGCGGGCGCGGCCATCGCCACAGTCATCGGTAACTGCGCCGCTCTAGTGTATTATGTCATTTATTTCCTGAAAAGCAAAACCATCCTGTCCATCTCGCCGAAGGACTTCAGGATGTCCGGCGGGATCGCTTCGACCGTCCTCGCCATCGGCATTCCCGCCTCCATCAACAATCTGCTCATGACGGCGTCCAATATCCTGATGAACAACCTTCTGAAGCTGTACGGGCCCGTACCGATCGCCGCGATGGGCATCGCCTTCAAGGCGGGTTCCCTGATCGCCATGCTTCAGATCGGCATCGCCATGGGCATCCAGCCGCTGATCGGCTACAATTACGGCGCGCACAATTTTACTCGAATGAAGGCGGTCATGCGCTTCGCGCTCCTTTGCAACCTCGTCATCGGCACGATACTGTCCGCGGTCTATCTGCTTTTTGCGGGGAGCATCATTGGAGCGTTTATACCGGATGCGGCCGTCATCGAAACGGGCGCGAGAATGCTGCGTTCCCTGATGTTCGCGGGCCCCATAATCGGTGTGCTGTTCATTTGCATGAGCTCTTTCCAGGCCATGGGCAAGGCGGGTTCGGCGCTGCTGCTGTCGGTCAGCCGGCAGGGCGTCGTCTTTGCCCCGGTCGTCATATTGGGAAACGCGCTGTTTGGTTTGTCCGGCATCATCTACGCCCCGCCGATCGCCGACGCGTTTTCCATATTCATGGCGATCGCCCTGTTCACGCGGCTCAACAATAAAATCAAAAAGCAGTTCCAGGAGCCGTCCCAGCCGGTTTTGGCCGTCTGCCCGCCGCCGGATGACGGTCCGTCTCCGGGGGCACCCACGCCGTCTTAGCCGGTCCCAACGGCCGGACCGGCTCGGCTGAGCTCTGCATTGACATGCCCGACCAACAAAAACCGCTGGCAAATCGCTCTGACGCTGCGTACCCCACAGGGCTAGCGGCCCGGCCGCGCGCTCGTTTCTCTTGCGGTTTTGAATTGTTTGGTTTATGATAGGCACATGATATCAACAAACTCAGGACGACCGAGTAGAAAGGGAGCACTGCGCCATGTCTGAAGAAAATACCTTTGTTATGCTTAAGCCCGACTGTATGAAGAGAGGACTCGTCGGTGAAATCATCACCCGGATCGAGCGGAAGGGCTACAGGATCATCGACGCGAAGATGATGAAGCTGACCGCTACCTTTTTGTATGAGCATTATGCGCATCTGGCCGATCAGCCGTACTTCCCGAAGATCCTGCGCCACATGCTGTCCGGCCCGGTGATGGGGATCATCGTGCGCGGAGAGAACGCCGTCATGGGCATGCGCACGCTTGTCGGCGCCACGATGATCGAGGATGCGCAGGCCGGAACAATCCGCGGCGACTATGCGCTGAGTACCGTCAACAACCTGATCCACTGTTCGCATACAGCCGAGCTGGGCCAGGTCGAAATCAGGCGCTTTTTTGGCCCGAAGGCAGAATAAGAGCAAAAGACCGGTGAAAAACGAGCTCCCGCCCTGAATGAGGCGGGAGCTTTTATGCGCCGGGGAGCCTTCCGGCTATTTCGCGGGCAGCCGATACGAAGACACTCCGGAGACGTTGCGACCCTGCCGCCCGCCGGCGGGACGGCGGAGAGCGACCCCGTATAATCACGTCCATTTTAGACAGACTTATTGCAAAAACATTGATTATATGAAAAACCATGGTAGAATGGTCATATCTGTAAGCCTGGGAACAGTGCGCGCCGCCTTATACAAAGACTTCAGAGCCAGGGGAGAAAAGAAATGAGCCGGAAAATGAGAATCCAGCTGATATTTGGTATTATCATTACGGCTGTGATCATCTATTTTTCATGCGTTATCGCCCGGAATCTGAAAATGGACGTGGTGTTCAGGCTGAAGATCAAGTGGTGGCTTGTCGTCCTGTCCGTCATCATTTATATATTCTCCAATTATATCCGGGGCCTGGCCTATTCCAGAGGCATAGAGCCCGAGATGGACGACATGACGTCGCTGCAGGTCATAGGGCTAGGCCATGCGCTGAACATGGTTTTGCCGCTCCACGCGGGAGAGGGGCTGCGCGCGGCGTTTTTTCCAAGCAGTTTTACCGGCGCGCGCCGGACAAAGCTGATCCTGATCTCGATTCTGGCCGACGCCGTCGTCGTGATCGTCATATCGGCGCTGACGGTTCCGTTTGCCGGGATCAAGGACCCGACGATGCTCCGCGTCATGTGGATCCTGCTGTTTTCCTGTATCGGCGTTCTGGCCGTTCTGGCCGTTTTGGTTGTGTTTGTCCGAACCATCCGGGAGTACGTGCAGCCGTATCTCAATCTGTCGCTGCTGAAGAGTCTCGTGTGGGTCGCGCTGTCCTGGATCATCCTGATCGCGGCGTTCTGGCTCGGGCTGGCGGCCTTCGGATTTCGCCTGCTGGAGTCCGTCAGGATGTCGTTTGCCGTGTTCGTGACGACGAATATCGTCAACCTCATCCCGGCTTCGCCCGGCGGCATCGGGCTTTTCGAATACGGGACGGTCATCGGGCTCGGCGGTTTCGGCGTCGACAGGACTGTGGCACTGTCGGCCAGCCTGCTTTTGCACCTCATTCAATATCTGGCGCTCGTGCCGCTCGGCATCTTTTTATACGTCAGGGCGATGCACGGCAAATATGCCGAATCGATCCGCAGCGCATGGAAGAAAAACAAGAAGGGCGGCGATACCGGCGGGACGGTTTCGTGAGCAGTCAAAGAAAAACACAAGAAGGTCAGCCTTCGGGGCTGTGAGAAATCCTGCGTTTACAACGCGGGTTTTTTATTTAATCAGGCTGCGCTGTTTGCCTGCGTCAATAAGCCGCGGCTTTATTCCGGACTGCCGCCGGCCTTCTTCGTTTTGAGCAGATCGTAATAAGCGGCCCGCGTCACGCCGACATACGGGGCCAGCCAGACGGAGAACAGGGGCAGCGTGGCGAGCATTTCAACGGCGTAATCGACAATGAACCAGCCGATAAACGACAGGTCCAGTATAAAAAGCTCCGTTTTATGACCGTCCATCATACGTTTTGACAGGCGTATACAGTCCAGCGCGCCCAGCTCGGGATTGTCCAGAAGGATAAAAAACGCCTGCCGGTAGCTGTAGTGTGCGACAATACCCGGAACGACCAGCAGGAGCGACCACAGGAAAACAAGCGCCAGGCGAAGGATCTCAAGCCACAGCACTTTGAAGATGAACGCGAAGCCGTCGAATAGCGATTTCACCTCCGCTTTTATGCTGCGGCTGATTTTGAGACAGTAGCTTAAAAACCCGATGTCGATGCAAAACCGGACGGCCAGGATCAGCAGGATCAGGAGGACGGCTTCCGGGCGGGGAACGGGCAGGGCCGTGAGCAGCGTCTCCGTACTCAAATACGGGTTGACGGGCAGGGCCTGCGCGAGGTATTCAAAAAAACGGTCCATCCCGGTCAGCGCGTAAATAAGCGCGGCCAATATGGTGAATATGGAAATATAAATGGCCGCCACCAGATAAGCGCTCGGTTTGAGGCCCTTCATGCTTTGCCGCGCGGTGCGTTTCAAAGCCGATCTGTCTATCATATACGCCGTTCCTTTTCCTTTGCTGTCGTTATTGTGTCACGGGACGCGCCGATATTTCATAGAATACATATCAGCTTCCGTGAAAAATGTCAAGTACGCGCGGGAGGAAAAAATGGGGCGCCGAGAAATTGGCAGCCCCGGGCTATTTGATGCAGGAGTATTTTTACTCGGTCAACGCGCCGGAGACGGAATGGGTGACGTATTGCTCTTCACAGAAGGCTGGCATACAAAAACGGTTGAGCCGTCAGAGAAGCAGTATCTCCGACAGGTCCGCGACCGTTTCGGCAATATGGTCCGGGCCCGCCTCGGCGAGCTCGTCCAGACTGCCGTAGCCGTACAGCACGCCGACGGAGGCGATGCCCGCCTGCCGCGCCGCACGGACGTCATGCAGCCGGTCGCCGACCATGACGGCCGAAGCCGGGCCGGCCGTCTGGCAGCACGCAAAGCCGCGCTCGATCACCGCCAGCTTGTCCGAACGCGAGCCGTCCAGCTCGCTGCCTGAGATGAAGTCGAAATACTTCTGAAGCCCAAAATGCTCAAGGACCCGCACGGCGAATACCGTCGGCTTGAGCGTCGCGACTACAAGCGCGGCGCCGCCCGCTTTCAGGGCGCTGAGCAGCTCTTCAATCCCGGCGTAGACCTCGTTTTCAAAGATGCCGCGCGGGGCATAGTATTCGCGGTAATACGCGACGGCCGTCTCGGCGTCATCCGCCGAAAGCCCGTAGTAGAGGGCGAAGGATTCCCGGAGCGGCCCGCCAATGAAGCGGTACAGTTCCTTTCTTTCGGGGACCGGGATGCCGAATTTTCCGAGCGCGTACATAACGGAGTTCGTGATG
>CAYMLM010000193.1:0-5827 GCA_964391385.1 uncultured Papillibacter sp. | reverse complement strand
GAATAATGGAGACTTGTATCTTCTCATACCTTTACTCCCATTCAGTCAAGGTCGGTCGGGGCTGAAATATCCTGCATATTCCGGCGTCACTTCACCCGTTGATATATATATTGAGGACACTTTATCATCCTTTATAACAAAGAAAATACCGTCATGTTTTTCTCCGACTGTTATCAGATTTTTATCAGTTTGCTCTGGATTAATTTCATTTCTATATGCCTCTTGGACCTTGTCATATGTGCTTCCGATACCAATATCCCTGTCGGTTTTAAGCTCGCAGTTTTCTCCGAGATATACATAATTGCCAATTTCCGCAGCATCACCAAATACGTCGATTTGAACGTCCTGTTCAAAATACCACCTACCGACTTCTTCTTTTATCGGCTCGCCTAAAATATCAATAAAATCATTCGGGGTTCGGCCGCGACCGCCAAACATGTATGTTAAGCAATCATTTGCTATCGTTCTCCCAATGGTATCATAGTTAATATTGTTTGAAGGCGCTTCGGTTTGGCTGTTATCTGTCGAAACATTCAGTGATGGCGTCGGCGAAGAATTCGATACAGGGGCTTGCTGACTATCTGATCCCATGCTACTTACCGTTGAGTCAGAAGTTGATGTTGTGGGAGTTTCATTATGGTTGTTTCTGGTACAACCAGTAGCAATAATGATGACTATAATAATAAAAAGCGTCAATAAAACATAATTTTTCAACGCGCAATCCCTCCCTATACATAGTAAAATTACCTTATATTACTATATTTAGAATACTTTACTTTGTGGTTTATGTCAATATGAACTTAGGCGAAGAGGGCAGTTACCTGCCCCCTTCACCCTAGTTTTATTAGGTTTCGTAATATTTCGGTATAATACCGTTAGAGTTTCCGCCATTTACGCCGAATCCACAGAGATTCCATTTATCCAGTGGTACTTGTCTGAAATATACTCCTTTTTCATCATTCCAGTTGCCTTCTATCGTATACACATAAGCTACTTCATGCTCCTCATTGGCCGGTTCATAAGCGACAACGATTCCAGTATGGCCTCGAAGATCATACATGCCTGTTTTGTTTTCATTATAAACATATTGTCCATTAACTAAATCATAACGACCTTCACCTTTTTTATTTTCTTCATACCATTGATACAAGATTAAGTCTCCTGCTTTTGGTATATAGTCTGTATTTCTAGATTCAAACCTCGTGTACCTGCTGCTGTAGGAATCTTCGAGATTTCGGATATCTCGTAAGAAATCGGCCAGTCTTGTGCTGTAGCTTTCGCCGTCCGCGGCGCGCGGCCCGCCGCTGTAACGGTCCCCCGGACCGGCGCGCCGGGGCGGAGGTGACAATGGGATTTGTGTAAGCCGGAACGTCGCTGAAAAATGAGCGGGGCCTGTCCGGATTTGGGCTCTGCGCACCGTCATCGACCGGCGCGGCCGCGCGGCCGGCGTCCCCGCTTGCGCGGCCCGACGGCATCCGTGCCGCCGGCGTTTCGGAGCGTCTTCCCGTAGCGACCGCCGGCCTCCCGCCGACAGGCCGGCCCTCCCGGTCGTCCGTCGGCGGGATGTTTAAAAATCTCTTGCTCATACGTATCTCCTTATCAGTATTTTTATATCCGTCCGATGCGGACGAGCCGCCGCCACGATTTTCTGCGGGCGGCCGCCGCCCGGGCGGGTGTCGCGCGGAACGGGCACGGCGTCGTCTCCTTCAGGCAGTAGACGTCCCGCAGGGCGCGGCAGGCCGGATTGCCCGCCCGGTCGATGTAAAACGCGAAGCAGTTGACGCGGCTGTTCTCCCTGCCGGGCAATACCGGCCGCTCTTTCCCGGACATCTAGGACACCGCCTTTCCGTCACACAAAACGCGCATCTCTCCGGAACTTTTCGCTCGGATAAAACGGTCCGCAAGATAAAAGCGCGTGACGGTTTCGCCGGCGCTGCCGGCGTTTCGCCGTCTACCGGCCACAGCGCTCACCCCGTTTCGAAAACGAGACGGCGCGATGCTCGCAGCCCAAAAGCTCGGCGCGCTCGGCAAGGCTCAGCTGCATAAACCGGTCCTCCAGGCAGTCGGCGCAGAGCGTCTGCCCGTCCTCCCATTCGAACACCTCTTCGCCGTCGTAGATTTCGTGCCCGCAGCCGGCCGTTATGTATTTCTCGCTGTCAGGCGGAACGACGGGCGGTTCCGGAACGTGCATATGCTTGTCCTCCCTCGTATCGGAATAAAATTCCTCGGGGTCATACGCGACCTTGTTCCACGGGCGGGGTCCCGACCGCTTTTCGTATTTCGTGCAGGCATCCCGGGGGCAGCCCCTTGAACGGTACATCATAAGCGTGTAATCGCAGGTGTTCGTATACGTGCTGAAATACCGGCAGTCCGGCCGGCAGCTGACGGCCGGCGTGCTTACGTCCTCGTTCATCGGCGGTCTCCTTTCCAGTCATGAATGACGCATGTGTAACAAATATTAGCAAAATACTACAAAATTGTGGTTGACTATGACGCAATCATGCTTTATATTAAAATGCAATGGATTTTTTATCGGATGCGTCCGCCCTCAAGGCGAGCGGTTGAAGGCCGGCACGGAGAAACATCCGCGCTGGGCAGTCCCGTTTATTTCCCGGCAACCCTCGCGGGAACGCAGCGAGAGGCAAACAAAATTGTAGTATATCCTTATGATACATACAAAATTGTAGCTAGTCAATGAAAGGAGCCGATTTTTTCCATAATTGGCGGGAGTGACAAAAACATGTACGAACGATTGGAGAAACTGTTGAAGGAACGCGGAATCACGCCGTACAGGCTGGCAAAAGACCTCGGCCTGTCCCAAAGCAGCCTGAGCGAGTGGAAAAGGGGAAACAGCATTCCAAAATATGAGCGGCTTGTCAGAATCGCCGGGTATTTCGGCGTCCCGGTCGGATACCTGACGGGAAGGGAAGAGGACAATACCTCCAACGGGGCAAATACGGCCTTTCTGGAGCAGCTCATGACGCTGGTAAAAGAAAAGCTCGACGCCCCGGAGTGGAGCGACGAGCAGGCCAGACAAAACCTTGTCTTATTCAATTCCCTGTCAACGGAGAAGAAGCTGGAGGCTCTGCGCTACCTTCGCTATCTCGTAAGCCAGCAAGAAGCAGAAAAACAATAGCCGTATCGCCGAGCTTCTCTTGCAGCGTGATAAAGTCATGTTCTTCCAACAAAACCTCCTCCTCTGTTATTTGAATAAACTAAATATAGCATAAATTATGGAAAATGCAAGACGGGATAGTTAACATAATAGTGGACAAACCTGCTTCGATGTGCTTAATCGGACAGGTTTTTTGTTTACCTAAACAGAGATATATTCGGCTGAGGAGGCGTATAAAAAGGAAAATAATGTGATAATAATTGGTATAATGTTACAAATTGATGCGATATGTGAGAATAATATGATTATTGCCTGCAAACAAAAAAGTTAACGTAATATAGTTATTGCGTTATAAACAGGCAAAACGCTTTTATGATATTGCCAAAAATATACCGCTTGATTTTGTCTATATTTTATCCAAAAATTGAAGAAAGGACGGATGATCAGAGACGGACTTGCGCGTCATGCGCCGGTATGGTATTCTGAAAAGTATAAGAAGCTGGAAAACTTGTCCCCTTGTTAAAAATACTGCGTGACAAGGCGCGTCATCAGCCGGCGCAGCGGCGGAAGGAAAGATTTATGAGTTGTGAGACACGTTTTTTCATTTGTAAGGAATGCGGTAACATTGTCGGACTGATTTACGCGTCCGGCGCGCCAGTCTCCTGCTGCGGAGAAAAAATGACGGAACTCAAGCCCGGAACGGTCGACGCGAGCCAGGAAAAGCACGTCCCGGTCGTCACGGTTTCCGGCAGCAAGGTGACCGTGCAGGTCGGTTCGGTCCTCCATCCCATGCTTTCCGAGCACTACATTATGTGGGTCTATCTGCAGACAGAGAAGGGCGGACAGCGCAAGTGCCTGAGCCCCGGCGATCAGCCGATCGTGGAATTCACCCTCATCGACGACAAGCCTGTCGCGGCCTATGAGTACTGTAATATCCACGGCCTGTGGAAAGCGGATATCTGACGATCAAGAGACGGGCGGCGGAGCTAAAAAGCTTCGCCGCTCTGCTATATGAACGCGGGATGAAGAAACAGGGATTATAAAAATCCCTGTTTCTTCCAAGCCAGTGTTTAGTTATACATGAGAAACGGTGTGTCTGTTACTTCTGCCCACATGCGTCACAAGACGCAGTTCGTGGGTCGTTCGACGTGATTCAACCCAATCATCTCCCAAACCAAACCTGCTCGACACTATTCTGTTTTTCTTTGACACCGGAACTTTGAAACCAAAGTACATGTCGTGTCGACAGTATTATGTGATAATACGACGCGATTATACATCGCGCCGGAAAAAAACCGCGGCGGCTCGGCCGGTACAAAACGATTGAAAAATACGCCTCGTTGTGCTAATGTTATCTTGTATTTGTTCCTTAGCTGGAGCGCTGAAAGGAAATTTATAATGGCTTTTTTTGAAGATTTGGGAAAAAAGGTCTCGCAGACAAGTCAGGATGCGATCAAAAAGACAAAAGCCATGGCGGAGACCGCCAGAATCAATTCGCAGATTTCCGCTGAGAATAAGACCGTCTGGGACAGTTTTACGAAGCTCGGCCAGCGGTATTTCGAGCTTTTCGGCGAAAATCCCGACGATAGCCTCGCCGAATACGTCGCGGCGATCCGGGACTCCCGGCAGAAAATTGAGGAATACGAGGAACAGATCACGAAACTAAAGGGTCTCACGCGCTGTCCCAACTGCGGAGCTGAAATGAGAGACGCGGCCGTTTTCTGCACGGCGTGCGGGACGAAGCTGCCCGAGCCTCCGCCCGAGGAAGAGCTGCCAACCGCCGGGAATATCTGTAAAAGCTGCGGCAAAGAGCTGGGGGACGACGCCGTATTTTGTCCCGGCTGCGGCACGAAGGCCGAATAGGCCGCCACTGTGAACACGAGCAGGCGCTTTCACCCGCCGGATGAAAGCGCCTGCGGTATATCGCTCCCGTTTCCCGTCAATAAAAGAAGTCGGTGCGCGAACCGGCGCCCATTGAAGTCGGTTTTCGGCAGAAATTGCAGCGAAATGGGGAAGTACGTCTCCCCAATGCGGGACTGGCAGGACAATCAGGGTCAAACGCGGCGTACGCACGAGGTAAATATGAGAAAACACGGGAAGAAAAAAGGAAAAATCACAAAGAAGATCGTATCCGTATTGCTTGTATGCGTTTTTATTTGCTCCCTGGCGCTCATTGTCCTAAACAGGATCGTCGTTGCCAAAGGCTCCGAATACATCCTCACCGAGACGGAAGCGGCCGAGCTTTCCGGTGTCGACTGCGTTCTGATCCTCGGCGCCGGCGTCTACAACAACAAATACCCGAGTCTCATGCTGCGAGACCGCCTGGCCAAGGGCGTCGACCTGTATGCGCTCGGCGTTTCCGACCGGCTGCTCATGAGCGGCGACAACAGCAAGGTCAATTACAACGAGGTCCTGGTCATGAAGGAATACGCCGCGGACGCCGGCGTGCCGCGCGAGCACGTCTTTCAGGATCACGCCGGTTTTTCCACCTACGAGAGCATGTACCGCGCGCGCGACGTCTTCGCGGCAAAGAAGATCGTGATCGTCACACAGGGCTATCACCTGTATCGGGCGCTTTACGACGCGCGCGCGCTCGGCCTGGAGGCCTACGGCGTCCTGCCCGAAGACGTCCGATATAACGGTCAGGCGCTGCGGGAGCTGCGCGAAATCCTCGCGCGGGCCAAAGACGTATTCTACTGTCTCTTCAAGCCC
>CAYMLM010000192.1:0-5847 GCA_964391385.1 uncultured Papillibacter sp. | reverse complement strand
ATTCGGGGCCTGCTTTACGCTTCGCTTGCTCTCCCAGCTGAGCTACGCCCCCAAACTATCACGTGGAGACGATTATAGCAGATTTTATTGGCGCTGTAAAGAGCGAATGTTATAATAATATATGGCTGATTGCACATTAAATATATGAACCATCGTAAACGGAGCTTGTACATGAATATTCGTCTTCACACCATCGACAAAGGCAGCGGCGAGCCGCTTGTCCTGCTGCACGGAAACGGGGAGAGCTCGGAGTACTTCAGCCGGCAGATCGGTTTCTTTTCGGCCTGCCGCCGCGTCCTGGCCGTCGATACGCGCGGGCATGGCCGGTCCCCGCGCGGGACGGGCCCGTTTACGCTCGAGCGCTTCGCGGACGACCTGCACGATTTGCTGACATGTCTGAACATCGGCCGTGCGGACCTGCTCGGCTTTTCCGACGGCGGCAATATCGCGCTGCTTTTCGCGCTGAAATATCCCGAGAAAGCCGGCCGGCTTATTTTGAACGGCGCGAACCTGCATCCTTTTGGGCTCAAGCTAAGCGTTCTTCTGCCGATTTGGCTTGCCTGGCTCGCCGCGGCCGTCCGCGCCGGGCTTGACCGGGAGGCCGCTTCGAAAAAAGAGCTTCTGTCGCTCATGGTGACGCAGCCTTGGATCAAAGCAGCCGCGCTGCGCCGTATTTCCGCGCCGGCGCTCGTCATAGCGGGCAGCAGGGACATGATCCGCCGTCGGCATACGGTAAAGATATTCCGGCATCTGAAGTGCGCCCGCCTCGTCATTCTGGACGGCACGCATTTCGTCGCTCAGGAAAACGCCGGGGCGTTCAACGACGCGGTCCGCCGCTTTCTAGCGGAGGAATACACGCCGTAATAATACGTTTTGTATAATAATTTCAAGCGTCCCAAAGCTTCGCCAATTATGTTTATTTAACCTCATTATTCCTTGATCTGTGTTAAGAACATCCTCCATATTTCCGTATAATGTTTTTGTAAATTCGACGGGAATTTCAGCATATTATACGTGAAAATTGTTTCATAGGGTTTACGTAAATATGGCCCCCGACTATCTCTACAGAGAGTTATTCACAATGCCCACAGGTTTTTCCACAGGCATTATCTCTTACGGCCAACAAAGCTTTTCAGATGTTTTACTATTTTTTTACATCCCTTCCGCGCCGAAGTTGACCCCGGCACGGTCCGTTTTTTCCCATTGACATAACAACGTCTGCCTGGGAATCGCCTGTCATCCGGTTTGCAGCCGGCGGTTGCTTATAACAGCCGGTCCGGCAGTCGACCGTCACTGAAAACGTCGTGCTCGGCGTCCATGGTGGCGTAAGCGTTGAGCCGCATTCCCGCCGTATTGCCGGCGAGAAACTCATAGTAGCCCTGGCAGCCGATCATCGCGCCGTTGTCGCCGCACAACGTCAGGGGCGGGATGAAAAGCCTTCTTCCCGCGTCCGCCGCCGCTTTGACGAAATCCGCCCGGATGCGCGAATTGGCCGCGACGCCGCCGGCCACGACGAGCTTGTCGTACCCGAGCTCCTTTGCCGCCGCCATCGTCCTGGGCACAAGCGTGTCGCTGACGGCGCGGGTAAAGCTCGCGGCCAAAGACGCTTTGTCGAGCGCCAGGCCTTTTTGCTCCGCGTTGTGGACGATGTTCACGACGGCTGTTTTCAGCCCCGAAAAAGACATGTCGTACGGGCATGCGTCTATCTTCGCGCGCGGCAGGTCGAAAGCGGCATCGTCGCCGCCCCGCGACAGCTCGTCGAGCGGACGGCCGCCCGGATACGGCAGCCCGAGGACCCTGGCCACCTTGTCGAAGCACTCCCCCGCCGCGTCGTCGCGCGTCGAGCCGAGGATGCGGATATCGGTATACCCGCGCACGTCGGCCAGAAGGCTGTTCCCGCCGGAGACGATGAGCGACAGAAACGGCGGCTCCAGCTCGGGATACGCGATGTAATTGGCGGCGATGTGCCCCCGGATGTGATGGACCGGAATGAGCGGCATGCCCAGCGACAGCGCCAGGCCCTTCGCGAAATTGACGCCGACGAGCAGCGCGCCGATGAGCCCCGGCGCGTACGTGACGGCCACGGCGTCGATCTCAGCCTTCGTTATCCCCGCCTTGCCCATCGCGCTGTCTGCCAGCCGGGCGATGACGGCGACATGGTTGCGCGAGGCGATCTCCGGCACGACGCCGCCGTACAGCGCGTGCATGTCCGCCTGTGAGAAGACCGCGTCGGACAGGACCTCGCGGCCGTTTCTCGTGACGGCCACGGCCGTCTCGTCGCAGGATGTTTCAATGGAAAATATGATCATATGTCACCTTCCTGGGCCTTCCCGGGGCTCAAATCCAAAACCATGAGCACGGCGTCCTCGGCCGGGTCTGAGTAGTAGTTTTTCCGTCGGCCCCCGCATTTAAAGCCGCACTTTTCATACAGCCCGATCGCCGCGCCGTTCGTTTGCCGAACCTCCAGATAGACGGCGGCCGCGCCGTTTGACTTGCAGAAGTCCAGCGCGTCCTCCAGCAGCCGGGCCGCGACGCCGGTCCGCCTGCGGCCGTCCGCGACCGCGATGCGAAACAGCTCCGCCTCATCCGCGATCAGGCGCAGCACGCAATAGCCGACCACCCGGCCGTCCTCGACGGCCGCCCCGAAATACGCGTCGCCGCGCCCGAGCTCGGCTGTCAGCGCGTCTTTTGACCAGGGCGGCCGCATCGACGACCGCTCGAGCGCCAGCACCTCGGGGAGGTGTTCCAATCCGGCCGGTACGATCCGTATCATTTCGCGTCGTACCAGCTTTTGCCCATATGGGCCTCGGCCGTCATCGGGACGGAGAGGCTGGCCGCGCGCTCCATCTCCTCGGTCAGAAGCTTCATCACGGTTTCCGCCTCGTTCTCGGGACATTCGGCGATCAGCTCGTCGTGCACCTGGAGGATCAGCCGCGCTTTGAGGTCCTCCGCCCTGAGCCGCCTGTGGGTGCGCACCATGGCCAGCTTGATGATGTCGGCCGCGGTGCCCTGCATGGGCGTGTTGCGCGCCGCGCGCTCGCCGAAGGAACGGATATTGAAATTGGAGGACTTCAGCTCCGGGAGATACCGCCTGCGCCCGAAGAGCGTCGTCACGAAGCCGTCCTTTTTGGCCTGGGCGATGATGTCGGCCATATACGCGCGCACGCCGCTGTATTTGTCAAAGTAGCTGTCGATATACCGCTTGGCCTCCGCGACCGTGACGCCGATGTCCTGCGACAGCGAAAACGCGGAAATCCCGTAGACGATCCCGAAATTGACGGCCTTCGCGCGCGAGCGCATCAGCGGCGTGACCTCGCCCGGCGTCACGCCGAAGACCTGTGCGGCCGTAGCGGCGTGGATGTCCCCGCCGTTGTTAAACGTTTCGAGCATGGCCGGATCGCCCGAGATATGCGCCAGAAGCCGCAGCTCGATCTGTGAGTAGTCGGCGTCCACCAGCACGTTTCCCTCGCCGGCCACAAACATTTTGCGCAGCTCTCCGCCCACCTCCTTGCGGATCGGGATGTTCTGCAGGTTCGGCTCGGTGGACGACAAGCGCCCCGTCGCCGTGACCGTCATCTGGAACCGCGTGTGGATGCGCCCGTCCGGCGCGATCACCTTCATCAGCCCGTCGGCGTACGTGCTCTTGAGCTTGGCAAGCTCCCTGTAATCCATGATCCGCCCGATGATCGGATGCTTGTCCAAGAGGTATTCCAGCACGTCGACATTCGTCGAGTAACCGGTTTTCGTCTTCTTCGGCGCGGGGAGCATCAGCTTGTCGAATAAAACGGCGCCGAGCTGTTTCGGGGAATTGATATTGAAGGTCTCGCCGGCCAGCTCGTAAACGGCCGCCTCCAGTCCGGTGATTTTTTCCGAGAGCATATCCCCGAACTCCCGCAGCGCCGTCCTGTCGACGGTGAAGCCCATGAGCTCCATGTCGGCCAAAACGCGGCACAGCGGCAGCTCGATGTCGTAAAAGAGCCTGTCCATCCCATACTCTCCGAGGCTGGGCTCCAGGGTCTTGCCGAGCTGAGCGACGGCGGCGGCCTCCGAAACGACGCGCGCCAGCTCCGCCGTGTCGTCCAGCAGGGAAAGCTGTCCGCCCTCGTCCTCCCGCGCGCCGATTTCAAAGCCGCAGTAGCGCCTGGCCAGCTTGGGCAGCTCGTACGAGCTGTCCGTCGGAGACAGCAGGTATGCCGCGAGCGCCGTGTCGAACTTCCAGCCGCCCGTCTCGATCCCCATTTCCAAAAGCCGCCGCTGCGTGTCCTTTATGTCGTGCCCGGCTTTCGCCGTGCCGCCGCCCATGAGCCGCCGCAGGACGTCATCATATCCGTCGGTGACGCCGCGCCGCAGTATATAGCAGGTGCTGCCGTCCTCCGTAGCGACTGCCAGCGTGTCCATGCCCTCGTCGAAACGGACAGCGGCCAAGCCTGCTTCCAGGAGCGCCTTTTCCATCTCCGCCGCGTCGCCGGCTGTGACGACGGTCCGGCTGACACATTCGGCCTCGAAGCGAATCCGCTCCGCCTCCGCCCGCTGCGGGGCTTTGAGTCCGAGCTTGTCCGTCAGCTTGCTAAACTCCAGCTTCGTAAACAGCCCGTAAAGCGCGTCGTTATCGGCGTCCCGGCGCAAGGCGTCCTCCGGCAGGAAACGGATCGGCACGTCCCGGCAGATGGTCGCGAGCGTATACGACAGCTCGGCCGCCTCGCGGCCGCTCGCGAGCTTGCTTCTGACGCCGTCCTTCACGTCCAGCGTGTCGAGACCGTCGTAGATCTCCCGGACGGTCCCGAACCGCCGCACAAGGTCGAGCGCCGTCTTCTCGCCCACGCCGGAAACGCCCGGGATGTTGTCCGACGGGTCGCCCATGAGCGCCTTCAGGTCGATCATGCGGACCGGCTCGAAGCCGTACTCTTCCCTGAACGTCCCGGGCGTGTAGTCGGTCGTCTCCTGCTGGCCCATGCGCGTCTTGACATGCCGGACGTGCGTTAAGTCGCTCACGAGCTGCAGGCTGTCCTTGTCGCCCGTGACGACGACGCATTCCCAGCCCGTGTCCTCGCATTTTTTGCTGATGGTGCCGATGAGGTCGTCAGCCTCCCAGCCGGCCAGCTCATACCTCGGCACGTTCATGGCGTCGAGCACACTTTTCAGGATCGGCATCTGGGCTGCCAGCTCGTCCGGCATGGGCTTGCGCTGTGCCTTGTACGCCTCGTACTGCTCGTGGCGGAAGGTCGGCGCGGGCAGGTCGAAGCAGACGCAGACGGCGTCCGGCGCCTCCTCGCCCAATAGCTTGAGGAGGATATTCAAAAAGCCGTAGACGGCGTTCGTGGGCGTGCCGTCCTTCGTCGTCAAAAGCCTGATCCCGTAAAAGGCCCGGTTGACGACGCTGTTGCCGTCGAGCACCATGAGTTTCATAATTTTACCTCCGCCGCACCGGCAGCTATGGATAGCATTCATAACCATTATTATATCACGCCGGTATGCAGTTTGTCATATAGGCGATGTTTTATCTGTAAAGAAAGCGGGGCGCTTTAAAAACGCCCCACTTTTATGCATTTCATGCCTTTACGCCTTTTTCCATTTGACGCCCTGCGGCGTGTCCTCGAGGAGGATGCCCATGGCTTTGAGCTCGTCGCGGATGCGGTCGGCCTCGGCCCAGTTCTTCTCCTTCCGCGCGGCCTGCCGCGCCTCGATGAGCGCCTCGACCTCCGCGGCCAGATCCCCGCCGCCGTCTTCGCCGTAGATCAGGCCGAGCACGCCGACAAGCTCGTCGAACAGCTTGAGCGTCTCGGCTGCCAGCGCCCTGGACGGCTTCTTCTCCGGCGACGTCATGACGTTGGCTTCGCGCGCCAGCTC
>CAYMLM010000191.1:0-5899 GCA_964391385.1 uncultured Papillibacter sp. | reverse complement strand
CACCCTATCCTACACTCTTTCCCTACACGACGCTCTTCCGATCTAGCCGGAGGCCGCGGCCCTGCAGGCTCGCGCGCTCCGCGTCGGACAGCAGTCCGCCGGAGCCCGTCTTCGGCAGGACGTCGTCGCTCGCGCCGAGGACGAGGAGACATTTCAGATCCCGGCGGCGCTGGCGCGACAGCTCCCCGAGCCCGACCCTGTCGAGCGCCACGGGGATCGACGCGATTTCGTACTGCGAGATTAAAAGCTTCCAAAGCCGCGCGAATTCCGCATTCGAGCCCGCCGAGCCGCCGAGGACGGCGTAAAACTGGTCGAGCGCGCGCACGATGACAGCCCACAGCTGGCGGTATTCGTCGGCCAGCTGGAGCTCGCCGCCGGCCCGGAGCGCAGCCTCCTTTTCGGCGATGCGCCCGGGCAGCCCGATCTCCTCCAGATAGGCGTACAGCGCGCGCAGCTTCCCGCCGTACGTCCGCTCCGCCGAGAGCGCCGCGCGCAGCCGCGCGACCGGCCCGACGGCTTTGCGCCGCAGGCCGTTTATGCGCCCGAGGCGCTCTTCCCCGCCGCCCGAGGCGTCCGGCTCATACCCCGTCGTCGGCAGCGTCCAGTCGTCCTCCCGCGTCCAGATCGCGCCCCTGAGGTCCCAAAGGAGCGCGTAATTTTCAAGCTCGTCCGTCTCCTCCGGGGACAAGCCGGCCATGCCGGTCCTCAGGTAGGGCAGGACGCCGTCGCAGTCCCATGCGCCCGTCACAAGCGCGAGCGCGCACTCGATGACGGCCAGCGGCGGCCGCCGCGCAATCTCCGTCTTCTGCCCGACAAAAACGGGAACGCCGTACTTCGTGAAGATGTCCTCGGCCAGCCGGCCGTAGGTCGCCCAGTCGCAGACGGCGACCGCGATGTCCCGCCGCCTGTAGCCGGAGCGGATGAGCTCGGCAACGCGCGCCGCGGCGTATTCGCATTCGAGCGCCGGCGTCGCGGCCCGGCGGAGCTCGACGGCGCTATGCTGCCCGACAGAGAACGCCGCCGTCCCGGCGAACAGGTTTTGCTCTATGTACAAAAGCTCTTCAGCCCGGACGCCGGGCCGCGCCGTCAGCTCCACGGTCTCGACGGGCACGCCGGCCTCGCGCGCCGCGCGCGTCAGGCGCAGCGCCGTCTCCCGCGACGGCAGGAAGAGCTCCTCGCTCCCGCCGACGCCGTCGCACGTCAGGCAGACGGTCAGCTCGACGCGCATGGCGAGCAGCGTTTCGACGACCTTGAACTCCTGCGCCGTAAAATCCGTAAAACCGTCAAAATAGACGCGGCCGGAACAAAACATCGTGCTTTTCGTCAAAACGCGCGCCAGATGGTCCAGCCTGTCGTCCGGGTCGGCCGCGTCGCCGCCCAGGAGGGCGTCGTACGCGGCGGCGACGAGCGACAGATCCAGGAGCTTTTCGCGCAGCGGGCTGTCCGAAGCCCGCGCGGCGCGCTCCAGGTCCTCCGGCGCGATGCGCGCGCTTTTGAGTTCGCTCACCGCGTCCGCGAGCTTCTCGAGAAAATCGGTTTTCCGCTCCGCGCCGCCGAAGTGCGTCAGGGCGTCCGACGCCGCGTCGAGCGCGCGGCTTAGATACAGGAGTCTGCCGCCCTTGTCGAGCACCGGCGCGGCCGGGCCGCCCGTCTCGGCAAAGACCCGGCTGCACAGCCGGGAAAAGCTCAGGACCTCCCCGTGCAGGCTCAGCGCGTCCGAACAGATTTTCAGAAGCTGACGCTCCGCGTCGTGCGAATACTGCTCGGGCACGATATAGTAAAGGTTTGTTTCGCCGTTTTTAACCCGGCGCGCGAAATCCTCGGACGCGTACCGCGTCTTGCCGGTTCCGGCCCGCCCCAGCACGAGCGTCAGCACAGCCTCACCCCGTCTTTTCGTTTGGCACTATTATAACAGCTTTCGGCGCTTTTTGACAGCCATCTCGGCTCCCAACGCCGGAAGCCGATTCCGTCGGAAAAAAATGTTGATAGTATTGCCGGATATATTTTGTATTTTGATTGAGAATTTTGTCGAAAAATAGTATACTGGATATTAAATTGACTCCCGGAACGCTCCAAAGAAGTTGGGTGTGAACATGCACAATTTACGAAAACGGCTGTTGCCGTTCCTGATGCTTCTGTCGCTGGCCGCGGGCCTGTGCGGCTGCGGCATCGACGTCACGTACGCCGACGGCGCCGCGGCGGCCGCGCCGTCGCAGGCGTCGGCCGAGTCCGTGACGGCGTCCCCGAGCCCGTCCGCCGATCCGTCCGCAAGCCCTTCCGACACGTCCGACACGTCGGCCGATCCGTCCGCCGACCCGTCGGAAGCCGACCTGTCGGCAAGCCCTTCGACCGACCCGTCCGCCGACCCGTCGGACGGCGCGTCTCACGACGGGACGGTCACGATGCCGGAAGCCTCGGCCGGTCCGTCCGGCGGTTCGCCGTCCTCATCGTCCTCCTCCCCGCCGTCCGGGCAGGCCAAACTCGTAGCCTACGACGGCATCGTCGAGCATCTGTTCTTTCATCCCGTCATCGCCTATCCGGAGCTGGCCTTCGACGGCGACGCGAAGGCAGAGGGGCTCGACTCGTACATGGTGACCGTCAGCGAGTACAACATGATGCTCCAGAGCATCTACGACAAAGGGTACATCCTCGTCGACATGAACGACGTCTGGTCGGAGACGGTCGGGGACGACGGCGTGCACCGCATGGTCCGCAGCACGCTCATGATCCCCGAGGGGAAAAAGCCGCTCATCCTCTCCTTCGACGATACCAACTACTACAACTACATGATCGAAAACGGCTTTCCCTACAAGCTCGTCATCCAGGACGGCGAGCTCTGGAGCTACGGCCTCGATCCCGACGGCAACGAGGTCTATTCGCAGGACCTCGACGCCATCACGATCCTCGACAAATTCGTCAAGGAGCATCCCGACTTCTCCTTGAACGGCGCGAAGGGCTGCTTGTGCCTCACGGGGTACGAGGGCATCCTCGGCTACAGGACCATGACCGATACGCACGGCATGACGGCGGACATGGAGGAGGCGCGCCAAAAGGAGATCGTCGCCGTCAAGCCGATCGTCGCGAGGCTCAAAGAGACGGGCTGGTACTTCGGGAGCCACTCCTGGGGCCATATCAGCCTGTCGACCTCAAACCTCAAGACCGTCAAGGAAGATATGTCGCGCTGGCTCAACGAGGTCGGCTCGCTCGTCGGCTCGACGAAGCTGTTTTTCTACCCCTTCGGCGCCCGCCCCGACGGCGACGACGTGCAGCAGTCCGGCGAAATATTCAAATATCTTCAGGCGAAGGGCTTCCGCGTCTTCGCCTCCGTCGGCTACGAATCGTACTCCAAGATCAAATCGGACATCTGCGCCGTCATCTGCGACAGGATGCACGCCGACGGGGACACGCTGCGCCGCTCGCGCGAAAGGTATCTCAAGTTCTACGACGCCAAGCTCGTGTTCGATTACGACGTGCGGCCCGATTACGGCAACACCTGGGCATAAAAAACACGGTGCGGCAGTTTTTACTGCCGCACCGTTTTTTATTCTCTATTTGCCGTCGTGGAAGCACGTGACCGCGCGCGGCTCCTCGGCCGGGACCGGCTGCCCGCCGGCCTCGATGGACTTTAAGAGCCACGCCATGTTTTTGCCGAGCGTGCGCATAATCTGCAGCCCCTCGAGGTCTTTTTTCACGTGCTCCGGCACGAAGCCATGCACGTTGTTCCAGTACTGCGACGACACGACCGGCATCTGCATGATCGTGAAGTATTTGTTGATCCGGTCGAACGCGGCGCTCGCGCCGCTCCTGCGGCAGCTGACCACGGCCGCCGCGGGCTTGTAGCGCAGCTTTGGCCCGGCCGACACGAACATCCGGTCTAAAAGCGCGCACAGCGCGCCGTTGACCCCGGCGAAATAGACCGGCGTGCCGATGACGAGGCCGTCGGCGCGCGCGGCAAGCTCCGCCATCTCGTTGCAGACGTCGTCGTCGAATATGCACCGTCCCAAATCGACGCATTTATGGCAGCCCGTGCAGCCGAAAACGGGCTTCGTGCCGATGTGGAATATCTGCGTCTGTATGCCGTTTTCATTGAGCGCGCCCGCGACCTCGCTGAGCGCCGTGTACGTACAGCCCTCCTTGTGGGGGCTGCCGTTGATGAGCAGAACCTTCACTGAAAATCCTTCCTTTCACCATGGTTAAGCGGCGTACGCCTTTGATATACGTGTGTATTTTCGGTGGGAATCTTATCATACATCAAACGCGCGCCGAGAGCAACAAAATAGAAAAAAATCCATGCCCATACATGGATTTTTTCTCATTTATCCTGCCTGCCTACAGTCCCAGCCATTCCCTGAGCTTTTCGATGAGCTCGAGCGCCTTGAACTTGAACACGTATTCCGGCCCGTCCTCCGTGATCAGCCGGATCTCCTCGGGCGTCAGCTGCTCGAAGACGTCCTCCGCGTCCGAGGCGACCGACAGGCACAGCGGCGGGAAGATGACGCACCACCAGTTGTGCCCGCCTCCCCCGCCGATCACGACGCGCAGCGACGTATACTCCCCGGCCGGCAGAGAAAACGTCTCGTACTCCCGCGTCGGGAACGCCTCCACGGCGATCTGCGCCGTCACCTCGTAGTCGTATCCGTTTTCGAGCACGACGTCCCGCGCGCCCGCCGTGACCGCGTCCAGATTCTCCTCGATCCGCCGGACCGCCTCGCCGCGGTCCGTGACGCCCTCGAGCAGCCTGCCGGCCTCCTTCATGACCGCGTCGCGCACCTCGAGCTTGAGCGCCTGGTCGGCTTCCGAATCGGAATTGGCCACCACGTGCAGCCGGATGAGCTTTTCAGACAGGTCCGTCTGCTCCCGCCTGAGCCCCGCGCCGAGTATCAATGTGAACAGCAGCGCCGCGATGAGCGCCAGCTCCCATTTCTTCAGTTTCATAAGTAATCCTCCGTCGAACAGTGCCTAACCTAAAAAACAGAGTCTCCCCGCCTGCGGCGGGGAGACTCATAATAATCAAAACCTCCGCCGCCCGGCTTACAAACCAAGTATCGACGAAAGATTGTATTTTTAAACCAGACGTAACATCCGGCCGACGGAGGGCATAGTATATAGGTTCATCATATCTCCCCGCCTGCGGCGGGGAGCCGTTTCGCAACAAATCTGCCTTCCCCGCAGGGGAAGCGTCATGACCTTGTCATGACGGATGAGACTACCGCGCAGCCCGCACGCAACAAAACACTCCCGCCTGCGGCGGGGAGCCTTTTCGCAACAAATCTGCCTTCCCCACGGGGGAAGCGTCATGACCTTGTCATGACGGATGAGACTACCGCGCAGCCCGCAACAAAACACTCCCCGCCTGCGGCGTGAGCAATAAGCCTATTCAAACTCGACCCGCGCGGCCGGCGCCGCTAGGAAACACTCCCTGTAGTCGTGACCGAGCTCCTTTTTGGCCGCTTTTGCCGCGGCCCCGTCGCCGAAGATGCCGAACACGGCCGAGCCCGTGCCCGTCATCGCCGCGCCGAGCGCCCCGTGATCGAGCAGCCGCTGCTTGATCTCCTCGATCGCCCCGGCGTTTTTCGGCAGCACGTCCTCGAAGACGTTGTACATGCGCCGCGCCGTCTCCGGGAGCTTCCCCTCGGAAAGCGCCCCGACAAGCCCGTCGGTGTCGGGCCGCAGGTGTATCCTGTCGCAGTTGATTCTCGAAAACAGCTCCGGCGTCGAGATGGCAAACGGCGGCTTGCAGATGACGATGTGACACGGCGGCAGCGGCGGCAGGTCCGTCAGGCGCTCGCCGCGCCCTTCCGCGAGGGCCGTGCCGCCGGCCACGCAGAACGGCACGTCCGAGCCGAGCGACTCGCCGAGCGACTCGAGCGAGCGCCGGCCGAGACGGGTTTCAAAAAGC
>CAYMLM010000190.1:0-5952 GCA_964391385.1 uncultured Papillibacter sp. | reverse complement strand
CTACGTGACAACCGGTTCCAAAGGATCGACGCTGTTTTATTACGACGGAAAAGAGGGCGTCGAAATCACCGACGAGTACTACTCGACGCTGGCAACCGGCTCGAAAGCGATGATCGCATACAGCAAAACGGATAAGGACGGCTGGGCAGAAGGCGCGTACGTCGCCGTCGGAGCGAAGGAGACGGAGCTCGATCAGGAGGAGTCCGCACGTTTCGTATTTAACAGGTCCTGCTCCGTGCTGTACTTCTTCGACAACTATAACTACGATGACGATACCTGCGAGCTGTACGCCGTCCAGATCAGCAACGGCGCCGTCGGCAGCCCGGAGCTGTATGACGAGGATGTGTCGAGCGACGATCTGTGGTCCTACCAGGACGACGAGATCATATACTTCAAGGATTACAGTTATGACGACAGCAGCGGGGATATGTATATCAACAAAACTGCTGTCGATTCGGATGTCTATATCTACAGCCTCTACGTGCGCGAAACCTATTATTACTACCTGGCGGACACGGATGACGACGGGATCGGCACGCTGAAGATGTACGACGGCAAAAAGGCTGTCGCGATCGCGGACGATGTCTATACCTATCTGCCGGGCACGGGTACGACCGTTGCATACATCACCGATTTCGATACGGACGACTGGGTCGGCACCGCATACCTGTATACCGGCTCGAAGGAACCCAAGCTGATCGACGAGGATGTTTCGAGGCTTCTGCTGATCAAATAAGCGCATATATCGGCAGTGTTGCGGGCGGTCCGGACGGACCGCCCGTTTGCTTGAGCCGCCGGAACAACGCGGGGGTCAAAAACGTCGTACCGAGATGACCGGCGGCTGTTTGCCGGCACAAATAAATCCGGGCGGTGAGAGGATGGCAGACAAACCGGTCGACCGGACGATCAAACGCTCCAGAGTCAGATATCTGGCGGCGCGGCTGCTGCGCACCGGCGAGCGGTATCTGGCGTGGATGGTTATGAACGGGCGTTTCGCCAGAGAGCAAATGAAGTCCGTCATGCCGCATGTCCATTTCCGCCATGAGACGGTGCTCCTCCGGCAGCTCAAGGACGTCGATATGAAATGGCAGCTCAATAAGATACAAAATCTTAAGATCGCGTCACGGAAGCTGGACGGAGTCGTCGTGCGTCCGGGCCAGACGTTCAGCTACTGGAAGCTCGTCGGCCGGCCGACCTACAATAAAGGCTATCTCGACGGCGTGATCCTGCAAAACGGTCAGGTCGCTCACGGCTGTGGGGGCGGACTTTGCCAGCTGTCCAACCTCATTTACTGGATGACGCTGCACACGGAGCTGACCGTGACCGAGCGCCACCGTCACGGCTACGACGTTTTTCCGGATGCCAACCGGACCCAGCCCTTCGGGAGCGGCGCGACCTGCTTTTATCCCTACGGCGACCTGATGATCCAAAACAACACGCGGCAGGCTTTTCAGCTGCGCGTGCGCGTGGGGGACGACTATCTCGAGGGCGCGTGGCGGTCCGACATGCCCGCTCGATATCGCTTCGAGATCGTCGAGAGAAACCATCGTTTCAGCGGCGAGTACTGGGGCGGCTTCAGCCGGCACAACGAGCTGTACCGTCGGGTCTTCGGCCTGGACGGCACGTTCCTCGGCGAGGAATACATAACGGAAAACCATGCCCTGACGATGTATTCTCCGCTCATAGAAGCCGGAGCGGAGCGGCTTAACAGTTAATTTAAAATTCTGCGCCGCCGATATGGCGGCCCGCTCTTTTTCCGCGATCGGCGACGGTATATACTGAAAGATGGAGCTGCCGGGAATGTTTTCAGATTTTCGTTATGGTACAAGTATGATACAATCAGGATGTAAATTATATACATTACATACATTACAACAAACGGCACGGGAGGTTTCATCTTGATCAAGATTCTGATCGTGGAAGACGAGATTCCGATTTCAAATCTCATCCGGCTCAGCCTGAACAAAGCCGGTTACGCGTGCACCTGCGCGCACGACGGCCTCCTGGCCGCCGACCTGCTGGAGACCGAGCGCTATGATCTGATCCTGCTTGACATCATGCTCCCGGGCGCGGACGGGTTTGAGCTTATGGAATACATACGGCCGCTGGAGATCCCCGTCATTTTTCTGACCGCAAAAAACGCCGTCGAGGACAAGGTCCGCGGGCTTCGCATGGGAGCCGAAGACTATCTGGTCAAACCCTTCGAGATTATTGAGCTCTTGGCGCGCGTCGAAACGGTCCTGCGCCGCTACCAGAAGGTCGACGCCGTCATTCAATACGGCGGACTCTCGATCGACACCCGGTCGATGACCGTCAAGCGCGGCGGGTCGGACATTGCCCTCACGCGCAAGGAATACGACCTGCTGCTGCTGTTTGTCCGAAATCCGGGCATAGCGCTCTACCGGGAGACGATCTACGAGCGCGTGTGGGGCAGCGATTATATGGGCGACAGCAGGACCGTCGACCTGCATGTCCAGCGCATCCGGAAAAAAGCCGGCTGGGAGGATCTGCTCAAGGCCGTTTACAAGGTCGGGTACCGTCTGGAGGGCGGAAAGTAAACGCGGAAGAAGGGGGCGCTTCTTATACGGTTCGGCACAAAGATCATGCTCGGCTTCATTGTTTTGCTGTCGCTGACATTCGGGATCGGCGGGAGTCTGCTTATCGCGGCGTCCTTCGACGACGCGCTCAGCCGCGCCGAGGACGCCGCGCTCAATTCGCATCGCCTGCTTCTTTATACGCTGGCCGCCGTCAGCAGCGGGTCATCGGATGACGAGGAGCTTGTCGGCACGCTGGAACAGCTCGACCGGCAAAACGGCCAAGGCTGGGCCGCGCTGCGCCTGTCGGACGGGAAGGACACGCTGTTTCGGACCGGCGGCGCAGATTTGTTTGATCGCGAAATGCTCGGGGCGGTCGACGGCACGCGAATCGTGCTGCAGGTCCGGATGGGCCGAGACGGCGCGCATTTTCTCGTCATAGCCGGGCGTTTTGAAACAGAAGGCGGGCCGCGCTATCTCGAAAGCGTTTACGATATCAGCTCCGTGTACACGGCGCGCGCCGCGCAAAACGATATCTACCGAAGGGTTTTTGCCGCTGTCGTCATTTTGGGGGCCGCCATATCGTGGCTCATGTCCTACTGGCTCACGCGGCCGCTCGCGCGGCTGTCCGGCGTGTCGCGGTCGATTGCCTCGGGCGATCTCTCCTGCCGCGCCGAGGCCGGCGGAAAGGACGAAATCGACAAGCTGGCGCAGGATTTCAATTACATGGCCGACAGGCTGGAGGCCAATATCACCGAGCTCACCGACGCCATGCGCCGGCAGGAGGCGTTCATGGGCGGTTTTGCCCATGAGCTCAAAACGCCGATGACCTCGATCATCGGTTACGCGGACCTGCTGCGCAGCCATGAGCTGTCTGAGACGGAGCGCCGCGAGGCGGCCAATTACGTCTTTTCGGAAGGGCGGCGGCTGGAGTTTTTATCCCTGAAGCTGCTGGACCTGATCGTTCTCAAGAAAAGCGAGCTGATCCTTGTTGAAACGGACCTGCGGCATCTCGTCGCGGAGGTGACGCGCCTGATCCGGCCGGTCGTCTCGAAGCTCGGTATAACCGTCAGATATAAATGCGAGGACGGGCTGTGCCTGCTCGAGCCCGACCTCGTCAAATCGCTTCTGATCAACCTCGTGGACAATGCCAGAAAGGCGCTCGAGCAAGGCGGGCAGATCTATATCGAGTCCAGGCTCCTGCCGGACGGATGCCAGCTCCGCGTGGCCGACAACGGAAAGGGCATCCCGGAAAAGGAGCTGTCGAAAATAACGGACGCGTTTTACAGGGTGGACAAGTCGCGCTCACGCGCGCAGGGAGGCGCGGGGCTCGGACTCGCGCTGTGCAGCGAGATCGTCCTGGCGCACAACGGCGTCATGTCGTTTGAGAGCGCCGTTGGGAAAGGGACGATCGTAACGGTCATGCTGAAGGGGGGCGCCGTCAAATGAACCGGCTTATTATCTCCGCCGCCGCCGCGCTGATCCTTGCGGGAGGCTTTTTTATGCCCTCGTTCATCACGGGCTTAAAAGACCGGCAGACGATTGAAGAGTATACCGTCGCCGACAGCAGCAGTATCAGCTTTGAGACGAAATCGGAGCTGGGGATCCTGGACCGCCTGAGGATGATCACAAGCGTCGGGAGCATTCCGCTCGAAAACGGCGATAAGCTCAAATCCGATACGGCGTATCAGTGCGCGTTGACGGAACTGGCGCGTTTAAACGCCGGCGGATGGATGGCGTTTGATTTTGAGAACTGCCAGATGTACGGGTACTATATTTCTTTTTACGTCGACTCGATAGATCCTGCAAAAAATATGATCGTCTGGCACCTGAATCTGGGAGACGAAGCGGGCCGCGCGATCTACGCCGCCGTCGACGATGAAACGGGAATACTGCTGTCGTTGGAATATTATACAAAAGACGCCTCCGGGGAGATATACTATGAAAAAGTGCCGAATCGCGGGACACCTGGCGAGCCCGACTATGAGCGGTATTATGACAAGCTCATCGTCGACCCTGAGAAGCTGAAAGACAGCGTGGCCGACTATTACGGCCTGGAGACCGGTTCGATGGAGTATATAAAGGATTCCGTCATATTTCATTATGAGCTCGAGCTGAGGGACGGCAGCGCCAGCACGAAGCTCCAGGTGGTGATTACCGGAGCCGAGCTGTGGTTTAATATCTGAGGGTTGATGCCGGTTCGATGCATTTAAGATGATTTCATGATACAGTGAGCGATTATAGTTGCCCTAAAAGGAAAGGGCGATGCATCATGATAAAAAAGAGGAAGGCTTTTAAAAGCTACGGCAGGACGGGCCTGATCTATCTGGTTTTGGTCGTGCTTATAGGCATACTGGTTTATTTCTGCTGCAGAGAAATCAGCGCCTACGAATCAGACTATAAAAGCTTCGACGGGGACCCCGCTGCCGGACGGAGCGCTGCGGGCGATTACAAGCCGGAGACGATGGATACGTCGGCGTATATGACGGGCGAGCTTGCGCTGGTAAACGGCGGCCATCCGTACAGCCCCCCGGACATGCCGGAGCTCGTCGGTGTTTATGACAATAAGAACGCGTGCTATTTCGTCCGCGACAAGACCGTACAGGTGGCCCGGGAAGCGATGGAGCCGCTCAATGCCCTGATGGAAGCCTTTTACGAGGCCAAAGGCGTCGACGACGTCAACGTCGTTTCCGGCTACCGGACATATGACGAGCAGCAGGGCCTTCACGCGGCGTCCGTTGAAGAAAACGGCGAGGCGCATACCGCCATGTTCGTGGCGCAGCCCGGCTTCAGCGAGCACCATACGGGCCTGGCGATAGATTTGTCTGTCTATCACAGTGATACGGGGACGAGCGAGGGCTTCGACGGCGGCGGCCCGTATGGCTGGATCACGGATAACTGCTGGCGGTACGGCTTTATTCTGCGCTATCCCGAATCAAAAAGCTCCGTCACAAATGTCGGCGACGAGCCCTGGCACTTTAGATATGTCGGGATTCCCCACGCCTGCTATATTAAGGAGCATGACTTGTGTCTGGAGGAATATATCGACCTGCTTTACCAATATCCTTATGACGGCGAGCATCTGTCCGTTGAATGCCTCGGAAAACGATACGAGGTCTATTACTGCGCCGGAACGGCGGCCTACATCCCGGAACAGGGGGACTGCACGGTCTCCGGCAACAACATCGACGGCTTTATCGTGACGGCTGTGCTGAGTTCGTGACAGGATATTCAGCGTAATAAAAAGGACCGCTGCAAAAATGGGCAGCGGTCCTTTCAGGCTGTCGAAAAAGCCGCAGACGCGGCTTTTTCGACATAATAAAGCTCTCGGCCTGCGGGCCTCGCAGGCGACTAAAGTCGCCTAGTAATGCTTTTCGTAAATGAATTCCTCAAAGCATTGATATTAGACAATTTTCGC
>CAYMLM010000189.1:0-5952 GCA_964391385.1 uncultured Papillibacter sp. | reverse complement strand
TACAGAAAAATGTTGGAGTTCATCTTCCTTGAACCCCAACATTTATTATAGAACCGAAATTCCAAAACAGCGGGCGGACAGCCATCCTCGCCTGGTTTATGTTTTTCAGCGGTTACCCCGCGAAGCCGCCGTCGACGCCGATGATCTGACCGGTGATAAAGCCCGCCGAACCGGATGCGAGAAACTTGACGAGAGCCGCAACGTCCCGCGGCGCGCCAAACCGGCCGGCCGGCGTCGCCCCGATCAGTTCCGTTTTGACCTCCGGGGGAAGTCCTGCGTTCATGTCCGTGTCGATGACGCCCGGCACGACGCAGTTGACCGTGATGCCCGACGGGCCGAGCTCCTTGGACAGCGACTTTGCCAGCCCGTGAAGCGCCGATTTCGACGCAGCGTAGACCGCCTCGCAGGACGCGCCGACGGTTCCCCAGACGGAGGAGATGAGGACGATGCGCCCGTACTTCTGACGCACCATGTGGGGGATCGCCGCCTGGCAGCAGTTCAGAACGCCGGCGAGATTAATATCCAGCAGCCTGCGCCACTCCGCTTCGGCCGTGTCCGTAAACAGTTTGATGAGCGACACACCGGCGCTGCAGACAAGGATGTCGACCGCGTCATGCTCGGCAAACATCCTGCGCACCTGCCCGCTGTCCGACACGTCCGCTCTGAATGATTTCAAACCCAGTTCGCCGCACAGGCGATGCGCAGCGTCCTTCGAACTGAGGAAATTTATGACGACATCGTGTCCGTCGGCGGCCAGCGCCCGCGCGCATGCCGCGCCGATCCCCCGGGCGCCCCCTGTTATAAGCGCCGTCTTCTTCTGACCGCTCATTGAAACAGACGGATCGGCTCGACGCTGAGACAGCGGCCTGTCCGCTCGTCGAGCACAAAAACGGCGCCCTCGATTTTGAGTTTTCCGGGCGCCGAGTCATAGCGCTGAGGCGGATTGCCGAGAAAGCGCGCGACAGACTGCTCGGGACGGATGCCGATGACGGAATTTGCGGGGCCTGTCATGCCCAGGTCCGTGATATAGCCTGTCCCGTTCGGGAAAACGCAGGCATCGGAGGTCTGCACGTGCGTATGCGTGCCCCACACGGCCGATACCCGGCCGTCCAGATAAAAGGCCATCGCCATTTTTTCGCTGGTCGCCTCCGCATGGAAGTCCACAAGCGTCACCTTTGTGTCGATTTGCGTAAGGATCTTATCGGCCTCGATGAATGGATTTTCCGTTCCGAAGTCCATATGGCAGCGGCCGATGAGGTTGATAACGCAGACCTCGCCGAACGGCGCGTGGAAAATCCCCCAGCCGCGGCCGGGATTCTGGGGCGCGAAATTGGACGGCCGCAGAATATACGGGCTGTCGTCGAGAAACTCTATGATGTCCCGCCGTCCCCACGTATGGTTTCCGAGCGTGACGACGTCCGCGCCGTTTTCAATGAGGCTTTTCGCCTGGTTCCGGCTGATGCCGAAAACGGAGGCGTTTTCGCCGTTGACGACGGTGAACGAGATGTTTTTTTGCTTCTTTATGGAAAAAAGCTCGCCCAGTAAATATTCCAGGCCGGCAGCACCCGCCACGTCGCCAATAGCCAGAATGTTCACAGACATAAGCTTTACCGCCTTCAAAGTGATTCGCGGCGGAAACGCGCCGCAAACCGCCGTTTCTTTACAGGATGATATTCAGCGCGTGCTGCCGGTTGCAGATGCTGAGATCCCTGTACCTGCCGCCGTTTTCCCCGTCTTTTGTCCAGCAGACTTCCTCGTCGAAATGGAACGTGACGGCCTTCGTATGCAAAAGCAAAACATTTTCGCTCCGGTAGCTGTGGTTGAGGATACTGGCGATAATGTTGCCGAATTCCGAGGCGTTGACGGGGTTTTTGACCAGGATGACTTCAAAAAGCCCGTCACCCAGATCGACGTCCTTTCTGTCGAGCTTGACGATGCCTGCAAACGTCGTGGAGTTCGTCACACCGCCGAAGATAAAGTTGCCCTCAATGACGCCGCCGTCATACTCGACGACCGTATGCCGCGGCTTGATTGTCGGGACGCTGGCAAGCCCGCCGAGTATATACGCCAGATGGCCAAGCGCGCGCTTGGCGCTCTGCGGCGTCAGATAAGAGACGCCGGTGAACGCGCCGAAGGCGGCGATATACACGAAAAACTGGTCGTTGAAGCAGCCGATGTCAAGCGGCACGGGATGGCCTCGGAGGACAGACTTCACCGCCGTCTTGATGTCGCTCGACAGCGCGAGCGTGGCGGCCATATCGTTTGTCGTCCCGGCCGGGATGTATCCGAACGGCGGGGGAGACGCGACGCGCATGAGCCCCGATGCCACGCCGCTGAGCGTGCCGTCTCCGCCGACGCAGACGACGAGGTCGAAATCGCACGCGCGCGCTGCGATCGTCTCCGGCGTATCGCTCCGAGAGGTGTAAACGGTGACCGCGTAGCCTTCAGCGCAAAATGAAGATACGATCAGTCCGAGGGCGTTCATTGAAAGCCCCCTGCCCGAATATGGGTTCACAATCAGCATCAGGGATTTTGACAAGCATTTTCAGCTCCGTTAACCGTAAAATCGCCGATACAGCCGCGTCCGCCGGGAATTGAAGCGCCGCCGGCGCGTTTTTGATTCAGCAGATTGTCCGCACCCGAATGACGCTCTCAATGTTCTTGATCTTGTCTTCCAGACCAACCGGGATCGACGGCACGTCCAGGATCGTATAGGCCTGCATATGGCCTTTCTTGCTGGCGTTGACCATGTTTTCGATGTTGATGCCCATGCCGGACACGGCGCCCGCTATCTTGGAGATCATGTCCGGGATATTCCTGTGGATGACGCAGATGCGCATATCGCCGGTGCGGGGGAGATTTGCCGACGGCATGTTGACGGAATTGGAGATGTTCCCGTTTTCCAGATATTCCATCATCTCGCGCACCGCCATGACGGCACAGTTGTCCTCGCTTTCCGGGGTCGACGCGCCGAGATGCGGGATGGCGATGATTTTCGGGACGTTTGCGGTTTTGGCGTTGGGAAAATCGGTGACGTAGCAGGCGACCTTGCCGGTGTCGATGGCTTCGATGATGTCGTCGTCGCAGACGAGCTCGGCGCGGGCCAGATTGATGATCCGCACGCCGCTTTTCATCTGCGCGAGCGCGCAGCTGTTGATCAGATGATGCGTGGATTCCATATACGGCACATGTATCGTGATATAGTCGCAATTTTTGTAGATGGTCTCGATGTTTTTGGCATGGATGACCTGAGAGGAAAGACGCCAGGCCGCCTCGACCGACAAATAGGGATCGTAGCCGTAAACCGTCATGCCCAGCTGCATCGCGTCGTGCGCGATCCGCGCGCCGACGGCGCCCAGACCGATGACGCCGAGCGTTTTTCCGCTCACCTCCGGCCCGATGTAGGCCGATTTGCCTTTTTCCACGAGAGACGGGATCTCGTCGCCCTTCGAGGCGAGGCCGCGGACCCAGTCAATGCCGCCGATGATGTCCCTGGAGGACAGCAGAATCGCGCAGAGTACGAGCTCCTTGACAGATTCGGCGTTGGCGCCCGGCGTGTTGAAGACGACGATGCCCAGCTCGCCGCACTTCTCGACAGGGATGTTGTTTGTCCCGGCGCCCGCGCGCGCAATGCATAAGAGCTCGGGATTGAATTCATAGTCATGCATTTTTGCGGAACGGACCAGGATGGCGTCCGGGTTGTCCTGATCGTCGGATATCTTGTATCTTGTAGTGTCCAGCACCTCGAGCCCGACGTGTGAAATGCTGTTGAGCGTCTTTATTTTATACATTATTAACGTCTCTTTTCTTATCCTACTTATTCTTCGCTTCGAAATCCTTCATGAATTTGACAAGAGAGGCGACGCCCTCAGCCGGCATCGCGTTATAAATGGATGCGCGCATGCCGCCCACCTTGCGGTGGCCTTTCAGGTTCGCAAATCCGGCGCTCGACGATTCCTTGACGAACAGGGCGTCCAGCTCCTCGCTCCCCGTCCGGAACGTGACGTTCATATCCGAACGCGCATCCTTTTGCGCGCAGCCCTTGAACAGTGCGCTCTCGTCGAGAAAATCGTAGAGCTGCTTCGCTTTTTCGGCCTTGATTTTCTCCATGCCCGGAATGCCCCCCTGCGTATCCAGCCATTTGAGAACAAGACCCAGCATGTAGATCGTATAGCAGGGCGGCGTGTTGTGCATCGAATCGGTATCGATCATCGTCTGATAGCTCATGAGCGTCGGCGTGCAGGCCAGCTCTTTGCCCGCGAGCCTTTTATCGAGGATGACGACGGCCATACCGGCCGGCGCCATGTTCTTCTGTACGCCGGCGTAGATAAGGCCGTACCTGGAGACGTCGACGGGTTTTGTCATGATGTTGGAAGACATGTCGCACACGAGCGGGATGCCGTGCGTGTCCGGCACATATTTCCACTCCGTGCCGTAGATCGTGTTGTTGGCGCAGTAGTAGAAGTAAGAGGCGCCGGGGGATACTTTCAGCGCCGATTGCTCCGGGATATATGTGTGGTTTTTGTCCTCCGAGCTCGCTGCGACGGAGACATCGCCGTATTTTTTCGCTTCCTTAGCCGCCAGCGCCGAGAAATTGCCGGTAACGGCGTAATCGGCGCGGTTTGTCGTCCCGATGAGGTTCATCGGCACCGCGGCAAACTGGAGCCAAGCGCCGCCCTGCATGAAGAGGACTTCATGCGTTTCCGGCACGCCGAGCAGCCGGATCAGGTCGGCCTTCGTCTCTTCAAAAATCGACAGGTAGGCTTTGCTTCGATGGCTCATCTCCATGACCGACATGCCGCTGCCGCGGTAGTTTGTCATCTCGGACGCCGCCTGCTCCAGAACGGACAGCGGCAGCATGGAGGGGCCTGCGGAAAAATTATAAATCCTCTCTTTGAACATTGTTTGCACCAGCCTTATTTTTTGAAGATTAAGCTATTATAATATAGCCGTATGTTTATGTCAAATCATGGCTGTACGATGCCGCCCGTCAGCTGCCGGCCCGCGGAGCCGGCGATCCGGACCGGGCAGAGCCTGCCCTTCAGACCTGCCTGCCGGACGCTTACCCGCATATAGTTGCCGGCGTGCCCGTCGCATACGTCCTGCGTCTCGCGTTCAAACAGTACGTCCAGCGTTTTGCCGACACAGCTTCGGGCATAGGCGAGCGCCATTTCCTCGGCAACTTCGCCGGCGCGGCGCGCGCGGCCGAGCCGGACGCTCTTCGCAACCTGATCCGGCATGTCGGCGGCCGGCGTCCCGGGGCGGCGCGAGAACGGGAAGACGTGCATGGATGAAAAGACGCATTTTCGGATGAAGGCCAGTGTCTCATGAAACTCTTCGTCCGTTTCGCCGGGAAAACCGACGATCAGGTCCGCCGTGACGGCGCAGTCCGGAAAGTATGCTTTCAGCAGCGTCACGGCATGATAAAACGTGTCCGTCGTATACCGGCGACGCATCCGCCGGAGCGTTGCGTCGCAGCCGCTCTGCAGCGAGAGGTGGAAATGATCGCAGATGTTTGGCAGCTGCCGCAGCGCCGCGCAGAAAGCCTCGGTGACGACGGTCGGCTCGAGCGAGCCGAGACGCAGCCGCGTGTCCGGCGCAGCCCAGCCGGCGGCGGCGACCGCATCCGACAGCGCGGGGCGCCCGGGCAGATCCATCCCGTAAGACGAGATCTCTATGCCCGTCACGACGATCTCCTTAAATCCCTGCGCGTTCAGGCGTTCCGCCTCGGCCGCCGCTGAGCGGAGCGGGAGGGAACGGACCGGACCGCGCGCGTGCGGGATAATGCAGTAGGCGCAAAAATTCTGGCAGCCGTCCTGTATTTTGAGCATAGCCCGCGTGCGTCCGGCGGCGCTGCCCGCCGGGAGCACCTCGAACGCGCGCCGGTCTTTCGGTTCGTCCAGAAAACAGATCGGAAGAGCACACGTCTGAACTCCAGTCACCGCTCATTAT
>CAYMLM010000188.1:0-6048 GCA_964391385.1 uncultured Papillibacter sp. | reverse complement strand
TCGGTCCGAATTCCGGCGTCAGGACGATGCTCATCCACCCGAATTCCCCGAGACCGTCGGCGAAGGCGGCATGGCGGGTGCTCAGCTGCGCGCCGTTCGTCATCGGGCCGGTTGAGCAGGGCGTTGCGATCGCGCCCGTCTTCCGTTCGATGTACTGCGCGATTGCGTAGCACGCGTAGGTCAGCTCGAAGTTCGGCAGGAAGGCGTACCCGTACGTCCCGTATAATCCTTTGAGATCCCGCCGCCCGTCCTCAAAGGTGCGGAAATTGGCCTGAACGATGCCGTCCAAAAGCCGGACGCCGACGACTATGACCGATTTGCAGCCGGGCAGGATGTCGCAGGGGTGCCGTCCCTCCGGCGACTCGGCAAACCGGTCGATGCCGGCCACGCCGCACAGATCCATTCCGTTGCGCAGTGCTGTTTGCTTGATTTCTTCTTTCAGGGACAAGTAAAACGCCTCCATTATCAGTTATTCCTGGTGATTCAAGCTTAAAGAATACGCCGGGACCTGTCAATCTCAAATGGCGGCTCAGATATTACAGAGAAGTCATAGCCGCAACCTGGAAGGCGTAAAAAAATGTCCGCACGTCTGGCGTGCGGAGATGCGTCGGCATATCTATTTGTCGCGGCCGAACACCGTCATCTCGTCCGGGTCGTCCGGGAACATGGCGATGAATTCCCGCAGCTGCTCCGAGGAGTCGTTTGTCCGCCAGGCCGCCGTCAAAAACGGGCTTTCCCGGAGGGACGTCAGCTCGAAAAACCGGACCTCCTCATGGCCCGGCGCTTTTGGGAAGTAACCGCACAGGCTCATGCCTTTCCCCTGACAGATGGCCCGCATGAGGGAATTGAAATTGGCCACGTAGCGGATTTCCTTCGGATGGATGCCGTAGCTTGCGAGATTGATGATGGCGCCCTCCCGGTCGCTGGCCTCGTCGTTGACCTCCTGGATATAGAAAACCTCGCTGTCGAGCCGCCGGATATCAAATTCGTCAATCGACCGGCAGGCGGCCAGGGGATGCCGGATCGACATGGCCAGGCACATCCGGCTCCGGCATACTTTTTTCCGCGAGATGTTCGGGGATTCGAGCGGGATAAAGTCGTGCGAGAAAGCCACGTCCACATCGCCGTAGATCAGCACGTGCTTGAGCTGCGAGAAATCGTACAGGACCTCGGCCAGCTCGACGTCCGGGTGCTTTGCCGCATAGTCCTTGATCAGCTGCTTGAGCTTGTCGTAATCCTCGCTGCTGTCGTATGTGCTCGGGTATCCGATCCGGAGCACCTTGGACTCGAGCATCGACCTGGCGTTCATGATATTTTTGCACATGGTGCTGTAGGGCCCGCGCAGCTCCGAATACAGATATTCGCCTTCCTTCGTCAGCATAAGCCCGCGGTTGCTTCTCACGAACAGCCTGAGCCCAAGTCCCTCCTCGAGCCTGTGTATCGTTTTGCTCAGGGCGGACTGGGATATATACATCGCGTTGGCTGTATCCGATATGTTCAGGCGCTGGGCGACGGCGAAAAAGGTTTCAAGCTGCTGAAAAGTGATGTTATACACTGCGGCCGCCCCCCGAACTCCGATTTATGTACATTATGACGGTATTCTCAGCTCACTATAGCATAACAAGACGTTTTATTCAAGCTGACAATATCGCATTTGGCCTCAGATAATACGTTGATGTCATACCAATTCCGCAAAACGGAATTGTAGGATCCGCCTTTCATCTTTATAATAATGTCAACGACATCAGGGCCGGCGCCGTTTGGCGGCCGCGGCCCGGGAAGCAGGTGTATCATTACGGATAAAAATTTCCTGGAGAGGATAACCGCCGATTTTTCGGAGCACTCCCCGACAAACTATCTGACCGCCGAAACAACCGATGAAAAGCAGCTGCAAGCGCTTTCAAACGGATTTTACACCAACAATTTCGCGCGCAACAATTATTACGGCCAGTCGTCCGACGGGACCGCGCTCAATACGGGCAAGCCGGACGCGTACGTCGGGCTGAGGTTTTTCATGCCCCCGCTCATCGCCGTCGGTTCGGCGGACGACGAAGGCTTTTTAAAGCTCAAGGACCCGGAGGTCGTCGGGCCGCATCATCTGATGCCGGCGGACTGGCTGCCGGGGGCCAAAACGGTGATCTCGCTGTTCCTGCCGTTTTCGGAGCGCGTAATCCGGTCCAACGCGGCGGACCCGAAGATTCCCTCGATGGAGTGGCTGTTTACGCGGGTGGACGGCCAGCAGCATCTTCTGGCGATGGGCGAGCATGTTCGCGACGCGCTGGTGAAGGAGGGCTACAAGGCGGTCGTGCCGTATGCCGACGACAGATACGTCATGCGGGTCTCGCCCGACGAGACGCATCTGCCGATTCCGCCGTATTCCAGCAACTGGTCGGAACGCCATGTCGGCTTTATCACCGGACTCGGCACCTTCGGGCGCATGACGAACTTCATCTCGAAGCGCGGGGCGTGCGGACGGCTCATCAGCGTCGTGACCGACTGGGAGACGGCGCCGGATTTAAAGGATTACGAAGGCGTCTACGATTACTGCAGCGAATGCCTGGCCTGCTACCGCGCCTGCCCCGGGGAGGCGTTTGACAAAAACGGCAAATCCATCGTAAAATGCCGGGAGTATATCCATGAGGTCTGCAAGCCTTTCGCGCCCCGGTACGGCTGCGGGAAGTGCCAGTCCGGGCTGCCGTGCGCGACGAAATGTTTTTCGGGCAAAGAATAAAAGCGCGGCAAAAAACGAAAAATGGAGTAATGGAGCAAATATGGAAAAGTATGTTGTAGAACCGACCAGATTTACGGACATCGCGGCCTCCTGCGACGTTTTGGTGGCGGGGGCCGGCATTGCCGGCATGGCTGCGGCGATCGCGGCGGCGAGAAACGGCGGCAGGGTCATCCTGCTCGAGCGGGAATACGGGCTCGGGGGGCTTGCGACGCTCGGCCTTGTGACCATCTATCTGCCCTTGTGCGACGGGGAAGGCCGGCAGCTCGTTTTCGGGCTCGGCGAGGAGCTTTTGAAGCTGTCGATCGCCCACGGCGCCGAAGCCGCCTATCCGAAAGCCTGGCTGGAGGGCGGCACGCTTGAGGAGCGCGTCAAGAACAGGTACCTGACTCAGTTCAACCCGCACCTGTTCGCCCTGCGCGCTGAAAAGCTGATGCTCGAGCTGGGCATCACGATCCTCTACGGGTCGACCGTCTGCGGCGTCGTCAAAGACAACAACCGGATCAGCGCGGTCCTGATCGAAAATAAATCGGGGCGGAGCGCCATTTCGGTCCGCTCGGTCATCGACTGCACAGGGGACGCCGACGTGTGCGCGCTGGCCGGCGCGGAAACGGTCCTGTACGGGCGCGGCAACGGGCTGGCCAACTGGTACTACTATTTCAGCGAGGGCAAGGTCAGCCTGAAGATGTTCGGCCTGGCCGATATCGCCAAGGAAGACCGGAAGGACGGGCCGGACGGCGACAATCAGGTCGTCCCGAAGGATACCGCCAAGGTGACAAGTCTCGACGAGAGCGTGCGCTTTTCCGGCGTCGACGGCTTCGAGCTGTCGAGAGTCGTCGTCGCGGGCCATCAGAAGATGTACGAGGATATCCTGAAAATCCGGGAGGCCAAACCGGACTATGTGCCGGTCTCGGCGTCGTCGATCCCGCTCGTCCGGATGTCGCGGCGGCTCGTCGGGGCGTATACGATGGACGAATCCGAGAACAAAAAGCGCATGCCGGACAGTATCGGCATGACGGGCGACTGGCGCAAGCGCGGCCCCGCCTTTGAGCTGCCGTTCGGTTCGCTCTATACCGAAGCCGTGCCGAACCTGCTGGCCGCCGGACGGGACATCTCCGTCACGGACGCCATGTGGGACATTACGCGCGTCATACCGCCCTGCGCCGTCACGGGCGAAGCGGCCGGGACCGCGGCGTCCATGACCGACAGCTTCCCGTCGCTGGATGTCGCCGCGCTCCAGAAAAAGCTGGAAGGACAGGGCGTCCGCCTGCACGCAGACTGGTAAAACACTCATTTGATATTCCCAACAGGCCATACCTGATCTTGTTTTTGATATTGTACATTCCGGCCGTCAAAGCATATACTTTTGGATGCAGGATATGTGTTATACGACGCATTAAATTGTTGAAAGGAGAAATAAGGTGAAAAAGGCAATCGCAATCGCACTGGTCCTGATCCTGGCCGTCTCGCTCATCGCGTGCAACGCTTCCGGCAGTCAGACAGAAGAAAGCGCTGTCCCAAGTTCGAGCCCTCCCGCAAGCACCGCTCCTCAGTCAGCAGCTCCCGCAACAGAAGATACGGCCCCGGAGGAATCCGCCCCCCCGGAGGAATCAACAGCCCCGGCAAGCACCGTCGGCTACATCACGGACGATGTCGACCACTTTGCCAGAGATACATACAAGCTGGCCTATTTCTACTACGCGCCCCTGACGCTTGAAAAATTGCATTTCGACGCCATGAAGAGCATGGAGCCCGTCCTGAACATCGAGATGACCGAGTTCAGCGGCAATGAAAACGCAGACCTTTACATACAAAACTTTGAAATCGCGTCTCAGCAGGATTTTGACGGCTTTGTCATCGAATCGTATCCCGACGTATTCGACCGCATGTACGAGGTCCTCAACGATCTGGGCATACCGTATATCTACACCGTCAACGCCTACCGCGACGCAAACGGCGCCAACCTTGTCCCGACGGTCGTCCTCGACCAGTATAAGAACGGCAACACGCAGGCGCAGTGGTTCTACGACCACTACAAGGATTACTGGGGCGATATCGACGCGTCCAAGATCGTGCTCTTGTCCCTCGAGTATTCCACAAACCCCGACCTCATCCTGCGCAGCAAGGGCGTAACGGATAAGTTTGCCGAGCTTTTCCCGGGCAACGAGATTCTCATCGGCGACCTTGCCGGACAGACGCTCAACGAGCAGAACGCGTATGACAAGGCCTCCGCCATCCTTTCGGCCAATCCGGACGTCGAATACTGGTTCATCGACGGCACGGTCGAAAACTTCGGCCAGGGCGCGGCGCGCGCCGCCGAGGCCGCCGGCAGGGAAGACACGACCCTCATCGTCACGAGCGGCGCGAACGTGCTGCCGCTTGAGTGGGACGCCGGTTACGACGGCTGCTGGGTCGCCTCCTACGCCGTGTTCAACTACAACTATGTCGTGCCGGCGCTCTGCGGCCTGGTTGCGATCCTGGACGGCCGCGCCACCTGGGAAACGCTCTGGGCGGACCTCCGGGCGCCGGGCGACATCAGCACGGCCTATATCGCGGGCGACCAGATGGTCACGATCGACACCTACAAAACCGTACAGGCCGATATCGCCGAACAGTTCGGCGTGCCACAGGCGTAACGGTTAGGCCGAAACAGTCATATAAAGCACAAAGACACGCGACAGCGTGTCTTTGTCCATATTGAGGATATAGGCTTTATGTTGCCGGAGGACTATACCACATATTCGCGGCGGCCTTAAGTTCCGTGCTCATGTCGTCTATTCTAGCTTGAAGCGCGGCCTTCAATTCTCCGTCGGGCAGTGCGTCGACAAGTTTTTGCGCTTCGTCTCGGAGCTTTACAGCGGCGATCAGGTCTGAAAGACACAGAAGCGGCGCGTCCTCATAGGCTTTGACGGCGTCCTCAGCCGCCCGTTCCGCAGGACCGAAGGCGATGCCGGGAAAGTGAAACCTGGCTTTTTCCATATCGACGACGCCCTTGTCGACCAGCGTCTCGATGAGCACCTTTCCGTCGGCCGTCCGCGCTTTGAGGACCCCGAAAGCAATGCCGACCGCGTCGTCCTTGATGAGGTCCTTATCGCCGAATTTTTCGGCTTGTTCCGCCGTCAGGCCGCCTGCCTCCTGGAGCTGGGAGCCCGCCTGTTTAAAATCGGTTACCACGTAGCCTAGGGCTTTCAGCATTACTGCATAATAGCTTTGGGCGTCCATTTCTTCATCCGCCGCGAATTCACCATTAGGACAAAAGGATTGACCCCACTCACTTACAAAAACATGCGCGGCTACGTTTCTTCCCCATTCGGGAATCC
>CAYMLM010000187.1:0-6050 GCA_964391385.1 uncultured Papillibacter sp. | reverse complement strand
GTGCGGGTTTTTCAGTCGCCGATCATTTTTTTGAGCATGGCCTCGGCCTCGAGGGCGTCGGCGCGGCCCTTGGAAGCGCGCATGACGGCGCCGACGAGCGCCTTGATGGCTTTCTCCCTGCCGGCCCGGTAGTCGGCCGCGGACTTCGGGTTTTCCTCGACGGCCGCCCGGCAAAGCTCGGTCAGCCGCGCGGGCTCGAAGCCGGACAGGTCCTCCTCGGTTATGAAGTCCGTGGCGGATTTCCCCGATTCGAGCATCTGGGAGAAGACGCGTTTGGCGAGGTTGCGGCTGAGCTTGTCGCTCTCGAGCAGCCTGACAAGTTCGTTCAGCTGCGCGGCGGTGACTGTGGGCGACCAGTGCTCGCGCTCGGCCTCCGTCTGGATGAGGCCGAACATCTGCGTGACCATGAACGTGGCGGCCGTTTTCGGATTTTGAAGCCCGGCGGCGGCCTGCTCGAAATACTCCGAGACACGGCGGTATTTCGTGAGCATGCGGGCGTCGGCCTCCGGGACGCCGAGCTCGTCGGCATAGCGGCGGCGCTTTTTGTCCGGCAGCTCCGGCAGCCCGGCGCGCAGGCGGGAGAGCACCTCGCCGGGGATGACGACCGGGATGATGTCGGGCTCCGGGAAATACCTGTAGTCGTCGGCGTTTTCCTTGCCGCGCAGGGTGGACGTCCTGCCTGTTTCGGCGTCGAAGTGGCGCGTCTCCTGCTCGACGGCGCGGCCGGCCAGCAAGATTTCCGCCTGCCGGTCGTACTCGTGCGCGATGGCGGCGGCGACCGACGTGATAGAGTTGAGGTTTTTGATCTCCGAGCGCACGCCGAACGTCTCCTGTCCCTTCGGGCGCAGAGAGATGTTGACGTCGCAGCGCATCGAGCCCTCCTGCATGCGGCAGTCCGACACGCCGACGGCGCGCAGGATCGTCTGCAGCTTTTCCACATATTCGGCCGCTTCCTCCGGGCCGCGAAAGTCCGGCTCCGTGACGATCTCGATGAGCGGGACGCCGCCGCGGTTGTAGTCGATGAGAAACTGGCCGCCCTGGTGGACGAGCTTGCCGGCGTCCTCCTCGATGTGGATGCGCGTCAGGTTGATTTTTTTGCCGCTGTCGAGCTCGACCCAGCCGCCCTCGCAGAGGGGCTGCTCGTACTGCGAAATCTGGTAGGCCTTCGGCAGGTCGGGGTAGACGTAGTGCTTGCGCGCCATGACCGAGCGCGGGTTGATCGTGCAGCCCAGCGCCAGGCCGGCCGTCACGGCGTATTCCAGCACGCTCCCGTTCAAGACCGGGAGGCTGCCGGGCTGGCCGGTGCAGACGGGGCAGCAGTGCGTGTTCGGCTCGCCGCCGAATTGGGTCGTGCAGGCGCAGAAAATTTTCGTCTTTGTGGAAAGCTCCACGTGGGTCTCCAGACCGATGACCATCTCGAAGGCATCCTTGAAAGCATTCACAGCGTCACCCCCATATCGGCCGTCCTCATAAAGGCGCCGGCGGTCTCGCGCTCGAAGGCGAGCGCGGCGCTCAGGATCACGTCTTCCCGGAATTTTCCGCCGATGAGCTGCATGCCGACCGGCAGGCCCTTTTGGCCGAAGCCGCAGGGGACGGAGACGGCGGGCAGGCCCGCGATGTTCACGGAGCATGTGCAGATGTCCGTCTGGTAGGTTTCGACGGGCGTCATGTCCGCCCCGGACTTCAGGGCCGTGACGGGCGCCGACGGCGTCAGCAGGACGTCGCACTGCTCAAACATGGCGGAAAACTCCCGGACGATGCGGCGGCGCAGGAGCTGCGCCTTGTTGTAGTACGCGTCGTAATAGCCCGCGCTGAGCACGTATGTGCCCAATAGGATGCGCCGGCGGACCTCCTTGCCGAAGCCCTCGCTGCGCGTGCGGCAGATGAACTCGCCGAGGTCCGAGTATTCCCCGGCGCGGTGGCCGTAGCGCAGGCCGTCGTAGCGGCCGAGGTTCGACGAGGCCTCCGCGCACGCGAGGATATAGTAAGCCGGAAGGGAGTATTTCAGCATGGGGAAGCGGAGCGGCACGAGCTGTGCGCCCAGCTTTTTGTAAAGGTCGGCCGCTTCGTCGAGCGATTTCCGGATATCGTCCGGCAGGTCCTCGAAGAACTCTTCGGCGAGGCCGATTTTCAGGCCCTTGACGTCCCCGGTCAGTTTGCTTGAAACGGGCTCGCAGTCCCGGCTCGTCATGTCGCCGGGGTCCCTGCCGCAGATGGCGTCGAAGACCGTCGCGGCGTCCTCGACGCAGGCCGTGACCGGGCCGATCTGGTCGAGCGAGGAGCCGTAGGCGATAAGGCCGCGGCGGGAGACGGCCCCGTACGTCGGCTTGAGGCCGACAAGGCCGCAGAAGGACGCCGGCATGCGGATGCTGCCGCCGGTGTCCGAGCCGATGCCGTACACGGCGAGATTTGCCGCGACGGCCGAAGCCACGCCGCCGGAGCTGCCGCCCGCGACGTGCTCCGGATTGTGCGGATTTTTCGCGCCGCCGAAATACGAGTTCTCGCAGGTCGAGCCCATGGCAAATTCGTCCATGTTGCCCTTGCCGACCAGAACGGCGTTTTGCGCCTTCAGGCGCGCCCAGACCTCGGCGTCGTAGATCGGGACGTAGCGTTCGAGCATGCGCGACGCGCAGGTCGTCGCGAGGCCCTTCGTCGAGATGTTGTCCTTCAGGACGAACGGGACGCCCTCGAGCGGGCCGGTTTCCCCGCCGCTTCGCAGCTTCCGGTCGACGGCGTCGGCCGCGCCGAGCGCCGTCTCGGCCGTCAGGGAGATATAGGCGGCGAGCTTCGGGTTGTCGCGGGCGGCGGCCTCGAGGTATTTCCCGGTCAGCTCGCGGCAGGAGATCCGCCCCGTCCTTAATAGGCGGCCGATTTCACCGATCGTCGTCATCCGAGGATACCCCCCTTGTCGCGCGCGACGAAGAAGCCGTCGGTCTGCTCGCCGGCGTTTGACAGAATCTCGCCGGCAGGATAGGACGGCTCAGGAGTGTCGGCGCGGAAGCGCCAGCCGGCGTCCTCCGGCGTATCGTCCGCGAGGTCGACGGCCGCCTCGGCCACGGCGTCGGCAAATTCCAGGATGCTGCTGATGTCGGCGATGAGCGCGTCGGCATCCTCGCCGTCGAGCGACAGCTTCGCGAGCCCCGCCAGTTTTTTCAGTTCGTCGTATGTGATCAAATTATCCACCTCATAACTGTCCTGTCGGCAAGAGCCGCCCTCGGCGGCTCTGCTTTGAGTCACTCCAGCCGGTCCAGGGCGTCCTGAAGCAGCTTCTGTATCGCCGCGGGATCGCCGTTGCCCCGCAAATCCCTCATGATGCAGCCGAACAGTCCCTGCATCGCCTTCGTCTTGCCGCTCTTATAATCCCGCACCATCTTCTCGTTCTCACGGATGGCCTTTTGAACGGCGTCCCCGATGGCGCTCTCGTCGCTCTGGGCGGACAGGCCGTGCGTTTGGCAGTACTGTCTCGGCTCGGCGTCCTCGTCGATCACGGCCGCCAAAATCCGCTTGGCGGCGCCGCGCGTGACCTCGCCCGCGATTGTCATTTTGACGAGCTCGCCAAGCTTGGCCGGGTCAAGGACAAGGTCGTCCGCCGTCAGCTTCTTCCTGCGCGCGATGCCCATGCACTCGCCGATCAGCCAGCCGGCCGTCTCCTTCGGCGCGCCGCTTATTTCACTGGCCTGCTCGAATATATCGCAGAGATTCCGGCTGGAGGTCAATATGGCGCTGTCTGCCTGCGTCAGGGCGAATTCTGATACGTAGCGCTGTGCCTTTTTCTCAGCAGGCTCGGGCAGCGAAGCCCTGACACGCTCGAACCACGCGTCGTCGATCAGGATGGGCACGAGGTTCGGGTCGGGGAAGTACCTGTAATCCGCCGCCGTCTCCTTATTGCGCATGGAAAAGCTCTGGCCCTTGACGTCGTCCCACCGCCGTGTCTCCTGGACTAGCTTCTCCGTGCCGCGTTCAAGCGCGTCGATATGGCGCGCCTCCTCGTACTCGATGGCGCGCACGATCGCGGACAGCGAGTTCATGTTCTTCATCTCGGTGCGCACGCCCAGCTCCGCCGCGCCGTAGGGGCGGATGGACAGATTGACGTCGCAGCGCATGGAGCCCTCCTCCCAGCGGCAGTCGGACACCCTGGCAAACTTCAGAAGCGTTCTCAGCCGGTCGAGATAGGCCAGAACCTCCTCGGCGCTGCGGAGATCGGGGCGGCTGACGATCTCGATGAGCGGCACGCTCGTCCTGTTGAAGTCAACGAGCGTCGAGCCCGACCAGTCGTCGTGGACGAGCTTTCCGGCGTCCTCCTCCATGTGGATCTGCTTGATGCCGATCGTCTTCCTGCCGCCGGACGTCTCAATGTCGATGCCGCCGTCGACGGCGATCGGATTAAACCACTGCGTGATCTGGTACGAGCACGGCAGGTCGGGGTAATAGTAGCTCTTTTTGTCAAAGGTCGTCACCCGGTTGATACGGCAGTTGGTGAGCAGCCCGGCCGTTATGCCGAGGTCGATGACCTTCCTGTTTGCGACGGGGAGCATGCCGGGCATGCCGCAGCAGGCCGGACAGACGCTTTCGTTGGGTCCCGCGCCGTATTTGGCCGAGCAGGAGCAGAATATCTTCGACTCTGTGGCCAGCTCCGTATGGACCTCCAGGCCGATGACAGTTTCGTAATTCATCGCGTTTCCACCGCCTTTTCGTAACAGGCCGCGGCCGTCAGCAGCGCCGGCTCCATGAGGCGGCCGGCCATCAGCTGCACGCCGCCGGCGCAGACGGCGGGAATGCCCGTGATGCTCGCCAGCGCCGTAAAGAAGCTCTCGTCGTAGGCCGCGTCGAGGCTGTCGCCCAGCATCCGCGCGCTGTAGGCGCTTTTCGAGCAGGCGGGCGCGAGGATGCAGCCGTACGAGGCGAAAACCTCCGCCAGCCTGTCGCGCAGCACGCGCCGGACGCGCAGGCTCTTGTCGTAGCAAGCGTCATAGCGTCCCTTCGACAGGACGTCGGAGCCGTAGAGGACGACCGCCTTCGTCAGCAGCGAAAACGACTCGGTGCGCGATTTCGTGTACAGCTCGTCCTGATTCCGAAAGCTCTGCGTTCTGTAGCCGAATTTGATGCCGTCATAGCGCGAGAGATTGTTGCACGTTTCGGCCGACATCAGGATCTGCCACGCGGGCTGCGCGAGGGGGATTTCGGGCAGGGAGAATTCCTCGACCGCAGCGCCCAGGCCGGCCATGACCGCGCCGAATGCCCGCACCTTCTCCGCCATATCGGGCGCCGCCTTGTCCAGATACTCTTTAGGAATCCCGAAGCGCAGCCCGCGGACGGAGTCCCCGATTTCAAGCGCGTACGCTTCCGGCGGCAGGCTTGTGCCGTCCTTGTCGTCATGGCCGGAGATGACCCGGAGCAGCCCGGCCGCCGCCGCGGCGGTTTTTGCCGTGACGCCGATCTGCTCGCCCGAGCAGGCGCAGGGGATGACCCCGTAGCGCGAGACGGTCCCGTACGTCGGCTTGACGAACACGACGCCCGCGAGGGCCGCTGCGCGCCGCGGCGCGCCGGTCAGGTCGACATTGAGCGCGCCTGTCACCGCGCCCGAGGCCGTCAGCGCGGCGGCCGCGCTCTCCAGCGTCCCGTCGGCTTTTTCCGAAGGGCCCGCGAAGGAGGTCTCGCCCAGGACGTCGAGCCCGAATTCCCCGACGTTTGTTTTTCCGCTTATCTCATAGCCGGCGTTTTTCAGCCGAGTCACCGCCTCCGCGTCGAAAAGCGGCTTGTAATCGCCCAGCATTTTCGAGCCGGCCGTCGCGGTCATGCCGGCGACGAGCAGGGTGTCGTCGACGGCGACTCTGCCGGCGGCGTTCGTCCCGCCTGTTTGTGCCTGCGTGATATAATAACCCATTTCCCGCCTCCTCAGATCAGTCTGGGTACCTGCCAGTACCCGTCCGTATGCTCCGGCGCGCCCTCCAGGAGGCTCTCGCGGGAAAACGGCTGGCTCGAAACGTCCTCCCGAAGGACATTGCTCAGCTCGACGACATGGACCATCCGTTCAACCGTCGAGGTTTCGC
>CAYMLM010000186.1:0-6076 GCA_964391385.1 uncultured Papillibacter sp. | reverse complement strand
ACGGTCGCGGTCAGCCTCGCGCTCAGCCGCACCGACGCAAACGCCGACTACCTGCTGTACTCCATGCAGGACGAGATCCAATATGACGGCAGGTATTTCGAGCTGGTCGCGGGCTCGGTCAGCCTGGGGGACCCGTCGTTCGACGTCTCGGCGCGAAGCGTGGGCGACGGGGTGCATGAAAAGGTGATCGTCAGCTTCGTGGACTTCAGCGGGACCGGCCGCACAACAGCCGGCGCCCTCACAATCTGTACGTTTACCCTGAAGGCGCTGGCGTCCGGCGCGTCCGAGATCGCGAATACGGATTACAAGATCAACCAGCCCAGCGGCCGGGACGTCTACGCGGCAACCGGCAATTCCGTCAGTATGACCGTGACGGGCGGCACGTCCGGCAACGGCGGCAGCGGCGGCAGCGGCGGCGACACGGGCACGCCATCGGCCGGCGGTGAAGAGGACGGCGGGCAGGCATCCGCGGCCGGCGAGGAAGACGAAATCGTCTTTTCCGACGTGGCGGAGGGCGCGTGGTATTACGACGCCGTCCGGTTCGTCGTGTCTCTCGGACTGTTCGAGGGCACGGGAGGCGGCAAATTCAGCCCCGAAGCGGCCATGACGCGCGCGATGCTCGTGACGGTGCTGTACCGTCTTGCGGGCAGCCCGGCCGTATCCGGAGACAATCCCTTCACGGATGTGAAAAACGGTCAGTGGTACACGGACGCCGTCGTCTGGGCCAACCAGAACGGCATCGTCACCGGCTACGGCGGCGGCCTGTTCGGCACGAACGACAACATCACGCGCGAGCAGCTGGCCGCGATCCTGTACCGCTACGCAGAGTACAAGGATTTCGACGTGAGCGCGGCGGCAGACCTCGCCGGCTACTCGGACGCCGGGTCGGTCAGCTCGTGGGCGGAAGCTGCGATGCGCTGGGCCAACGCCGAGGGGCTCATCACGGGCGTGACGGCAACGTCGCTTTCGCCGTCGGGCAACGCCACGCGGGCGCAGGTCGCCATGATCCTCATGCGCTTTGTGAATCAGTTTGTCGGATAGCGGCGTATGCCTTCCGGCTTGATGCGCCTGATTTTAGCAAGCTGTTGTATTCATCTGTGACGGGAGCCGGTCTTTCTGGACCGACTCCCGGTCGCGGCGTTTAACAGGAGGTAATGATGTGAAGAAAATTTTGTCGCTGCTTCTCCTTGCGGCGGTCCTGGCCGCGTCGCTGCCGATGACGGCGCTGGCGGAAGGCGAAACGGTAAATACCGCGCCTTCGATCCGGGACGGTTTGACGAACCCCGCATCTGCGAACGTCGCTCTCGGCGAGACATATACACTCGACCTCGAGGCGGTCTTCATGGATGCCGACGGTGATGCCCTGACGTATCAGGCCGCCATCAACGGCGCGCCGCCCGAAGCGGCAGACGCGCATTTCAGCTATACGCCCGGTGAGGCGGGCGACTATCAGCTTGAATTCACAGCTGGCGACGCGTCCGAAACGTCGCCGGCCTATACCGTGCTGCTGTCGGTAGCCGCGCCCGCGGAGGAGGAAGTCTTGCTGACTGCGGAAGCCTCCTCCGGCGGCTCATATGAACTTACGTTCAAGGTCGCGCCGTCTGCAAGCAGCGCGATGTTTTACGCCACGACCGGGTACAACGACGACGGGTACGACCTTTTCGACGCCGACGCGCCGCTCGAGGCGGTGGACGGCGGCGTCGCGGGCGGGTACCACATCTACACCGTGACGATTCCCGACGGCGTCGGGACCGTCAGCTTTCGGGGAACGGACGGCTCGGGCAACGCGCTCGGCGGCATGACGGTCGACGCGGACGACGCGGCCCACGGCGTCGTCACGCTGCGGCAGGTAGAGACTTTTGTATACACGCAGATCAACGGCGCTTATCCGACGGCCGACCAGGCGCAGTTTCTCATAGTGGACGCCGACGGCCGCCCGGCGTCCTGCGGCGGGACGTATGCCGACGACTACGGCTTCACGCGGTTTCGGTATCTGCTTTTCGCGGGCGGAAACGCGGAGCTGTACACGTATTATGCAGTCCCGCAGGGCGAGCTGACCCAGGTGTACGGGATCGGCGTCGGCAGCAATAAAACCGTCTCGGTCGAGTCGTCCGTCTATCTCACCAACATTTCAATGCCCTTGCTCGGCGCGTATACGATCACGGCGCCGAGCGGCGCGGACGTGCGCGTATTCAACCAGGTACGCAACTTCCGTACCGAGGAGCTAGAGGAAACGAGCTTTTACGACAACGGGGACGGGACGGCGAGCCGCGTTTACACCCTTTCGGAGAGCAGCGGCAGCCTGACCTACCGCGTGTCGATGGCGGGGCGGATCACCAAGGCCGGCTATCTTGAGGGCATTACGGCCGGCGGCGGGATGACCGTTAACTGGACGGCGGCGGACGCGGCCCCGGATACCCGCGTCAACAATGTGGACAGCGCGACGCTCGCGGGACGGCTCGAGGAGAGCGTGCTTCTCAACGTCAATTCTCAAAATTTTATGGAACTCAATACGGGGCAGACGTTTAAGCTGCGCGCGTACCGCGTCTGGCAGATTATCGACAGCGACACGAGCAACGTGATGATCGAGCCGGACTTCCACTTTACGGTCCTCTCCGGCGGAGACGTCGTATCGGTTCAACCTGTCGACGAGGGAAACGGCAACGCGGCGGGCAACTGGCTGAGCATCACGGCGCTCAGCGCGGGCGTGGCCATCCTTGAGATCACCTACGACGCCATCGAGATCGGCGGCGGCACGTCGTTTACCGGCGTCTACGCCGCCTGCGACCCGCAGCGGACGGGCCTCGTCGTCATCCGGGTCGGCCCGGACGGCGCGTCCGGCATCGATCTCGGTACGGGCGGGTGGGATGCCGAATACGATACGCTGTACTTCGACGGCGCGGCGGGCGCGTTCACCTTCGCGCCAAGCGCCGCCGACGGGATCACAAGCGTCGAGGTTCTGAACAATCCGTCGGAGGGCGGAGCGTGGACGGCTCTCAGCCCGGTTGAAGGCGTCTATACCGCAATGATCGCGCCGGGCAACAATATCCTGCGCGTGACCTCGGGGAGCGCGGTCGAATACCAGGTCGTCCGGGGGGCTCGGGTAACGGTCGTTGTCGAAAACACGACGTCTCCCGGTCAGCCGGTCGATCTGGGCGACACCGTGCGCGTGTCGCTTGACGGGCTGTATATCCCAATGCCGAAATTCAGCGGCATATACAACCCCGGATATATCAGGGGACACCGCGTCACATACGCGCTTCCGGTAGGAGCGACGCTCCTGTCGACGGAGGCGGCGCAGTATGATTTCGTCACGCATCACGCCATTGAGCTCAAGTTCGGCGCGCCGGGCGTGTACAAGCTCACAGGCGGGCATATCGCTTTCAACAACATGGGCGCGGCCAACCCCCTCGGCGCTCACCGGGCGCTCACCGACGAGGGCGTGGGCGCAAACTTCAGCGCCGTGGACACGGACCAGTTCCGCAGCGTCCTGCCGGACATCGAGCTGACGGTCACGGCGGCAAGGACGGCCGCCGAAATCGTCGCCGGGCTGATCGACGCCATCGGCACGGTCACAAAGGACAGCGCAGCCGCCATCGGCGCGGCGCGGATGGCTTACGATGCGCTCGGCGCGGCGGAAAAAGCGCTGGTGACCAATTATGCCGTCCTGCTGGCTGCGGAGGAAGCGTTCGAAAGGATTTTGGCGGAATCGGGCGCGACGCCGGTCTTCACATCAAATATTAGCGGCACAACGGCGACGTACAAGGTAGAGGAAACGGCGTCCTTGCTGCGGGTGACCGTGGCCGTTGCCAAGCAGGGGACGCTGAACTACCAGTGGTATGTCAGTTCCCAGGGGAGCGGAATATATACGCCGATCGCCGGCGCCGCTATGAATACTTACAGACCGTCGACCACGCAGGAAGGAACCTTCTTATATAAGGTCGTCGTGACCAACACGTTTGAGGGTGTCGCGTACACGGCGGAAAGCGGCGTCGCGAGCGTCGTCGTCAATCCCAAGGCCACCGGCAAGGACGTCACGCATACGAGAAGCTACTATCCCACAACAGGTCTGAGCTTCAATATGAACGGCCGGTCCGTTGCCGGGTATGTCACGGTGAGCTTCGTAGATTATGGAATACGCACCAGCAGTAATGTCGACTTCTTTACACCGCTGGGCGTCCTGATCGCGCCCACGCAGGTTCCGTATGCCTCGGGGGATACGATCGCGACGGTCACGCTCCGGCTGCTCGACGCGCTGGACGTCGATTACGGCAATTGGGGTTCGACGGGGTCGGGCTTTTATCTGGAGGCCATCAAAAATTTCTACGTCTCCGACGGCACGCTCATCGGCATGCTCGGCGAGTTTGACGCGGGCGGGGCTTCGGGCTGGATGATCACATGGAACAACTGGTTTATCAATATGGGCGCGTCGGAATTTCAGGTGGAGGACGGCGATATCATCAAATGGCAGTACACCTGCCAACTCGGAAGCGACCTGGGCTGCTCCATGTCAAGTCCGAGCGCCGAGATTACGGGGCTCAGCTTCGCGTCCGATTACGGCGACCTCACTCCCGCGTTCAGTCAAAGCACGGTCAATTACACCTACACGATACCGGCAAGTGTCACGAGCATCCGCCTGGAAGCCGCGCAGGCCAATTACTGGGCCCGGCTGACCTGCACGTCGGGCGGCAGGACCTACAAGCCCCTGCAGCCGATCCCCGTCGCAGACGGCACGGTGATCACTCTGGACTGCAATTACTATAACGATTACACGCGGAAGGAAACGTCGCTTGCCGCCAGCGACAAGGTCGTCCTCACGATCAAGGTCGCCGACGAAAAGGACGCCAGAATCACGCCGGCCGTGACGGCCGCGGACGGGACGGCGAGCGTGCCCGTCACAGCCGCACAGATGACGGAGGCCGCCGAGAAGGTCAAAAAGACGGGCGGAGACATCGTTATCGCCCCCGTGATTACAGGAAGCGCGGGTACGGTCCGCACTGAGCTGCCGAGGGCGTCCGTTTCCGCCATGGCCTTGCAGACGGACGCGGACCTGCTCATCAGCACGCCGCTGGGCAGCCTGACCATACCGAACGATACGCTCGCGTCCATAGCGTCTCAGGCGTCGGGCACTACGATCACCGTGAGCCTGGGGAGAGTCTCCGCGTCGGCTCTGACAGCGGCGCAGCGGGAGGCGGCCGGAAACAACCTCGTCTACGACATCACCGTCACGAGCGGCGGCACGAATATATCGAGCTTCGGCGGGGGCAGCCTGACGGTCTCTCTGCCGTACACGCTCAAGGACGGCGAGGACCCAACGGACGTGAGGATCTGGTACTTAAACGACGCCGGCGAGCTGACGGAGGTGTCGTGTACATACAACGCGGCCACGGGTTTGGCGAGCTTCACGACAAATCACCTGTCCCGCTATGTCGTGGGTTGCGCCGGGGTCACAGCTGCCGGCATATGGGAAAACCCCTTCACGGATGTTGCCGAGGACGACTGGTTCTATGAGGCCGTCGAGTTCGTGTGCTCCAACGGGCTGTTCAACGGGACGGACTACACGACGTTCAGCCCTGATCTGCCCATGACGCACGCGATGCTCGTGACGGTGCTTTACCGGCTCGAGGGCGAGCCGGCGGTGAGCGGCGCGAGCGGCTTCACCGACGTGAAGAGCGGGCAGTGGTATACAAACGCCGTGATCTGGGCCAGCGAAAACAGCATTGTCACAGGCTACGGCGGCGGCCTGTTCGGCGTTGGCGACAGCGTCACGCGCGAGCAGATGGCTACGATCCTCTACCTCTACGCCAAGTACACCGGCTACGGCGTCGGCGCGTCGGCAGAGCTGGCCGGATATACCGACGCGGCCGGAATCAGCGACTGGGCGTCGCGGGCCATGAAATGGGCCAATGCCGAAGGCCTCGTCACGGGCGTGACGGCGACGGCGCTTGACCCGTCCGGCAGCGCCACGCGGGCGCAGGTCGCCACGATATTCATGCGGTTCGTTTTGAATATCGTAGAATAGTCAGGCCCCGTAATTTAAAAAGACAAGGAGCGGAAAGATGAAAGGAAAAATCAC
>CAYMLM010000185.1:0-6091 GCA_964391385.1 uncultured Papillibacter sp. | reverse complement strand
CTCGCCGCGCAGGATCGCCGGGACATCCGTGAGATAGTACTCACCCTGCGCGTTGTTGTTTTTCAGCTTCGATAAAGCCGGCAGCAGTTTTGAAATCTCAAAAACATAGACGCCGGAATTGAGCTCGCGGATCCCGAGCTGTTCCGGTGTACAGTCTTTTTCTTCGACAAGCTGCACAAAATGGCCGTGCTCGTCCCGGACAATCCGGCCGTAAGGCAGCCTGACATCCGACGTACCGGTCAGTATCGTGCAGGCGTTCCGGTCATTGAAATGGGCTTCGACGAGCGCGTTATAGGTCCGGCGCGTGAGAAGCGGCATGTCGCCGCAGCAGACCAGGACGCTGCCTTCCACATCGCGCAGCTTGTCCTCGGCCGATAAGACGGCATGACCCGTGCCGAGCTGCTCTGACTGCACGGCATACGGATAAGCGGCAAAACGCGTTAGAACGTCTTCCTTCTTATAGCCGACCACCAGGATCGTATCCTCGCGGCCGATAAAAGAAAGCGCCTGCAAAACGTATTCCAGAAGCGGTTTCCCGTTTGCCAGCCGCATCACCTTCGGCAGGTCGCACCCTTCGGTCTGAAGGCGCGTCCCCTTTCCGGCGGCCAGCACCACAGCTTTCATTTTATACTCCATGCGGTGAGAATCCTTCCATGACAATCATCTATTCAGCGGACACCTCGGGCGGACGGTCCGTTTCCGAAATCCTTCGGACGTCGTATTGATGATCCGAGAGATATGAAAGCAGCCCCGGCATGACGGTCGAGCTCGTCTCGGAGCAGGCAAAGCTCAGGTTTACGCTGCCCTCCCGGCCAAGCGCGCTCAGGCTGCCGGTCAGTGTGGCCAGCGTCAGCTCGGACGTTTCACCGTAGGCGTCGGCGGCATCACATAGGATGAGGCCTTTTGAACCGGCTGTCTCCGCGGCAGCCGGCAATACGCCGCCTCCTGACGATACCAGAAGTGTCTTGATTTTAACCGCTTCGAAAAGCAGGTCGGACGCCGACCGAAACTCCTCGTACTCGCCCGTGTCGAGCCTTATGCCGACAGCGTGTCCGGAGCCGGCCGCGCGCCGCAGGAGATCGGCGTTCTCGGCAATTTCGTTCGCCCCGACAAAAAAGGCGCACTTAAACTCTGCCGTATCGAGTATATCCAGCAGCAAAGCCAGCCTGTCGGCGGTAAAATCGTGAAAGCTTAAGTAGACCGTGACGTTTTCGAAGGACTGTATGACAGGCGGGACTGAAGCCGTCGAGGATGGCGCGTCGCTTGAGGTGATGCCCAGATATGCGTTGTAAGCGGTTTGCATTGCGTTTTTGTACGTGCCGACAAAGGTTGGATCGTTATAGACGGCGGACGTGCTTTTTATCCGTATAACGGTCGCGGGCTCCGACGATATCACATTGATCGACAGCCCGAAAAACGATTTGATCAATTCTGCGGGAAGATAGACCGTCCCGTTTGCCGCCTTGGCCGTATAGGTATTGTACAGGATATTGTCCTGGTCGGTTACAGTTGCGCCGACCATGTCAAATTTGAGTCTTCTGCCCGATGTATACAGCATGACGAGATCGCTAGACGCGGCGCAGAAGACGCCCAGACCTGTATCGTCTGCTTTGTATGTAAATATATTATATGGCAGGTACAGTTCCCCGCCGTAATACCTCGGAATCGTCTGGTCGCTCAACGGTACCAGGGTGTCGTTGACGCCCACGAAATAAACCGTTCCTGCCGCCTGAACGCCGGGCGTCATCAGGGTCAGGGCCGCGCACAGCGCGATGACCGCTGTCAGTATTCTCTTTTTCACGCCCGATGTCACCCCGCTTAGCTTCAACACAGTAAACTTGAGCAGAAAGGTCTTTCTTATTCCCCGCGGGTGATAATGCGCGGTTAAGTAAACCCTTTAATAGTTTATCACAGAGCGGCCTTTTAGACAATACGCCGCGCGGCAAACATGTGCCAGTCTTCCGTCCGGCGTGCCCGGAGGACCTGAAGACCGTTCTCCTCAAGCGCCGACCTGACCTCGTCCTGCCGTCCGTCAATGATGCCCGAGCATATAAAGACGCCGTCCGGAGACAGAAGTTCTTTGACAAACCGGGCCAGCGGCAGAATGACGTCGGCTATGATGTTGGCAAATACGATATCAAATCTTTCCCCGCCCGCAACCCGAAACAGGTCGTCTTTATTCAATATATCACAGGTATGAGCCTGGATGCGGCTCAAATTAATCCCATTTATTCGCGCGTTTTCGCAGCAGACGTCCGCCGCGTTCTCCGCTAAGTCGCAGCAGACGGCTTTGGGCGAGCCGTAAAGCAGCGCTCCGACAGCCAGGATACCGCTTCCGCAGCCCAGGTCGAGCACAGTCCCGGCCCGGACGTTCTCCAGCTCGCTCAGGCACATGCGCGTAGAGGCATGCGAGCCTGTCCCGAAGACGTGTCCCGGCTCGATACGCAAGATGATCCGATTCGTATCGGCCGGCGCTTCCTCCCACGCCGGCACGATCAGAAGACGGCGGCCGATTTCGATCGGCTTGAAGAACGCCCGCCAGCTGTTCAGCCAGTCCTCATCCCTCAGACGGCGCGTGACAAACTCAAAATCCCGCAGCGCTTCCCGGTACGCCTCCAGCAATCGCCGGCCCTCCGGGTTATCCTCCACATAAAACTGAACCGACGAGCCGCCGCGGACACAGTCAAAGACTTCTTCACCGACGTAATCCCACGCGCCTTTGTTGCCGTCGAGAAATTCGCGGATAGCCGTTTCGTCGTTGACGACGAGACCGCCGACGCCCAGTTCCTCAAGCACCTCGACAAGGCCGTCAAGTCTGCCGGCCTGCGTGTAAACGGTTATCTCCAGCCAGTCCATTGAACACTCTCCATTCTGTAAAATCAACGACGTCAAGGCGCCTATATCATGCGATATTTATTATGCAACACAATACATAATTGCATTTTATTATGCAATTATGTATTGTGTTGCACTGTTCATCTCACGAAATATTGGCAAACCTTTTCATGTAATCGTAGGCCTTTTCGTAATCCTTTTTATCGCGGTAGAGCTCTGAAATGCTTTTCAGCAGGCCCTTGACCTCTTCCTCCGCGAGCCTGCTTTTACCCGAATAAATCTCGAGCGCGTTCAGGTAGTACAAAAGGGCTTTGTCCGTTTCAAGGTTTTCTTTGTAGAGCGTCCCGAGGCTGGCATAAATCGAAGCTGTTTCCGTATGATTGTCCCCGACGACCTTTTCATATATCTTTCTGGATTTTTCCATCCATTTGAGCGATTCGTCCCTGTCGCCGTCGTTATAGTAGACCATAGCGATTTCCTTATAGTTTTTCGCCGTGTCCAGATGCGCGACGCCGCGGACTCTCTCGTAGATACGCAGGGCTTTTTTCATCCACAGCATCGACTGAATATTATCGCCCTTCTCTAAATATACCTCCGCAATGCTTCTGTAGGTCTCGGCCAATGCGGGGTGCACGGACCCAAGGGCCTTCTCCTGCACGTCAATGGCCTTTTTATACCATTCTATCGCGGGCGTCGAATTGCCCATGCCGCCGTAGACCGCGGCGATCCTTACATACGTCTCGGCCGTATCCGGATGGTCTTTACCCAGCACCGCTTCGCGTATTTTCAAGGCTTTCCGGCTGTATTTCATCGCTTCGTCAAACTTCTTCTCCCTCAGGAGGACATCCGCAATTCGGCTGTACAGGTGCGCAGTGTCGGGATGCTCCTCGCCAAGTGTCCTGACGCTGATATCAAGGGCTTTTTTGTACGCTTCTAGCGCCCTTGCGTGCTCTGTCATGCCGCAATGGGCGTCCGCGATTTTTCCAAGCGTCCCGGCCACGTCGGGATGCTCCCGGCCCTGAAGCTTTTCACGGATCGCGAGGGCTTTTTCGAGCCATTGCAGGGACATTTCGTAATGTCCCTGGGCGCTGAACAAGAGGGCGAAACTCTCGGTTGTCCCGGCCGTATCCAGATGCTCCTTCCCGAGCTTCTTTTCACGGATGAGCATGGCTTTATCCAGCAGTTCCAGCGCGTTGTCGTATTCGCCCGTCATAATATACAGCCGCCCCATGTCGTCATAGGTGCTCGCCGTATCCGCATCGTTCCCGCCGATAATATGCTCGCGGATGACAAGCGCTTTTTTATACCATTTGAGCGCCTCATCGTATTCTCCCCGCTGCCTGAGGACGTTCGCGACGTCGTTGTAGGACCGCGCCGTGTCCGGATGCTTGTTCCCCAGCAGAGTTCTGTGCGCCTGGTTGACTTCCTTAAAATATTGCAGCGCCTCGTCATAGGCCCGTCCGGCATAGCAGACCTCACCGAGCGCGTTTTGTGTAAAAACCGAATCCGGATGGCTTTTCCCCAGCTCGCTCTCCCTTATGGCCAGCGCTTTCTGCAGATAATCAAGCGCCTTTCTGCTGTCGAACCGTTTGTAATAATAGATACCGGTATTAAAATATCCCTCTGCCTTGACAAGCGGCGTTTCTTCCTCCGTGCTCAGATCGTACTGTTCCCGCAGATAAGCCTCGATCTCGCCGAGAAGGTATCGGTATCTCTGGTAATTGGCCGCCTGCAGCTGCCGCGTCACCGTGGATTGATTGACGCCGAGCGCCTGCGCGGCCACCTTCTGCTGGCCGGCGTACTCGACCGTTTTCCAGACCGTTTCCCGCTGTTTTTCGGTCCATCCGCACATGATATCCGACACGGACGCGCAGAGCGCATTGATGAGCCGGGCGTCTTTCCTGCCGGTTTCAAACGATATCATGAAACCGCCCCCGCCCTCTGTCTGACTGGCCAGGCCCGTCAGGCTGTCTCTGGCGTATTTGTGCGCCGGACCGTCCACCCTGAGCGAATTCGGCGAATCCACCCTGGTATACAGCTCGCTGATCCCGACGCCGACCGAAACGCCAAGGGGATACAGTTCCCTGATGAGCCGCTCCAGGATATTGACCGCGGGCCAGCATACGCGCAGAACGCCCTGAAACTCATCGCCGAGCGTCAGCGTGAACCTTGTTGCGATGTACTCGACGCATTCTCCGTTTATGCGCTCCAGTACAGAATGGATCTTCTCGAGCATACGGCTTCGCTCGCTTTCCTCCGTCCAGCCGGATCCGCCGAGTCTGCCCAGGATCGCGCAATGCATGTGTCCCACCCCCGCATCTGTTTATGCCCATTATAAACCATTGCTACGCAATGTCAATATTAATTGCATATATTGATGCAATTAATAGTTATATTGCAGCAGCGGAGCGAGTATCAAGAAAACCGGGAGGGCGTTTCCTTCGCCCTCCCGGTTTTACAATCGCATATTATCCTATGAATCGCTTGGCTTATTTAACCTCTATGCCTTTTTCCCTGAGCATGGTCGCTAAAACGGCGACGGCGCCGTCAACGCCTGTAAACGAGGAATTGACCACAAGGTCATAATTTTGGATATTTCCCCACTGACGTCCGGTATAATATTTATAATAGTTGCTCCGGGATTTATCGATTTTTTTAATCCGCTCCTCCGCGCCTTCCCGGTCGACCTTGTAATCTTCCATGGCGCGGCGGACCCGGTCTTTAAAGGCCGCCGTAATGAACACCCGAATCAGGCCCGGCTCGTCCTGCAGGATATAATCGGCGCAGCGCCCGATGATCACGCAATTTTTCTGTGCCAGTTCGCGGATGACTTCGGCCTGGGCAAAAAAAGCCTTGTCGTTGACCGGCGTATCAAAAAAAGCGGTCGTCCTGAAGTTTGAAAACGACGTGGCCGCCGTGATGTTATACAGAAGGCTGTTGACGGCATGCTCTTCATTGTGCATGATAAAATCGTAGGACAGACCGCTTCTGTCGGCCGCGAGCTGTATGAGCAGCCTGTCGTAGCATTCAACGCCCAGCCGCAAGGCCAGTTTCTCCGCGATCTGTCTGCCGCCGCTGCCGAATTCTCTGCTGATGGTTATGACATATTTGTCCATAGTAACCTCCCGTGTAAATGAACACAAACCGACTCTTGCTGCCTGTATGCGGATACGGCTGAAGCAGAGATTTCTTCCCCTGTATAATACCATAAATCGTCCGCATTTCAATCGTGTTTTACTATAATAATATGAAAATG
>CAYMLM010000184.1:0-6176 GCA_964391385.1 uncultured Papillibacter sp. | reverse complement strand
CGCCCGCGCCGCGCAGCGGCCCGGCCAGCAGGCTGCCCTGCGGCAGGCAGACGCTTGTTTCAAATTCCGCTCGGTCGGCGTACTTGAGGTAATTGAGCAGGACGCGGCCCGCGCCGCCGATGTTCGCGTCGCTGATGACGTTTAAGACCTTGACCATAGCGCGTACCCTTCCTCCAGCTCGGACCGCCGCGACAGGACGATGCCCAGCGCCACGACGACCCAGAAAAACAGCAGGACGCGGTTGTTGTAAAACGAGTAATCGGTTATGCCCTGCAGCAAAAAGCCTGCGACCGCGGATGCCGCGGCTGCGAGATAATATCTGGATTTCCGGTCCCGCTCGCGGGAGAAGGCGGAGAAGACCGTCCTGTAAAAGCTCAGGATGACGAGCAGGAACAGCAGAAGGCCGAGGATGCCGGCGTCGCACATCAGCTGCAGATAGAGGTTGTGCGCGTGCGGCGCCTTGACCGTGTTGAAGCTGTACGCCGGATAGACGAGATTAAAGGCGTCCGTGCCCGGCCCGATGCCCGAAAACCAGTAATCCTTCAGCATCGCGATCGTGCCGAGCCAGATGAACACGCGGTACGACGTGGAGCTGTCGGACATGTCCCCGATGCTCGCGAAGCGCTCGATGATCCAGTCGGGCAGCGCGAAGTACAGCACGACGATCCCGATGATCCCGACGAGGATGAACCGCGCGTCGAGCATCACGGCAAAGAGCGCCGCGGCCAGCAGCAGTCCCAGCCACGCCCCCCGCGACGAGGTCAGCAGCATGCAGACCAGCATCGCCAGAAGGCAGCCCAGGAAAAACAGCCGCCGGGGCCAGGTCTTCGCGCCCAGAAGGCACGCGGCCGCGAACGGCGTGATGAGCAGCAGGTACTCGCCGAGCACGTTGGGATTCTCCAGCGTCGAGTAGACCCGGTTCGTGATGTCCGAAAACATGTCGTTGTCGATCCACGCGCCGGCGCTTGCGGGGTCGTAGAAGAAGTACTGATAGATGCCGTAGGCCGATACGGCCGCCCCGACGACGACGAAGACCGCGACGGCGAGGTCCGCCTGTTTCCTCGAGGTTACGGCGCCCGAGAAAAACAGCGCGAACACGGCCACGAAGACGGTGAGCAGGCCCGGCAGCAGGCTGCCCGCGACGTTGACGGACGTGAGCGTCGCGATTAAAAACACAAAGGCGAACAGCCCGATGTACGTGTTGACGGGGGAGGAGGGGATGCGCGCGTTTTCGTCGCAGCCGAACCGGACGGCCATCGAGAACACGCCGACGGCCGCGAGGGCGAGGACGAGCTTCGTGTCGAGGACGGGCGCGAGCGCGGCCGGCAGCAGACACCACAAGAACGTCTGCCTGAAGAGGCTCCCCTTCAGAAGCCGCGTCAGGCGCAGCTTCCTGAAAATGGCGCACAGCAGCCTGTGGAGAAACCGCCACAGCTTCGAGACGACGCTGGACTCGAATATGTTCCGCGCGGCGGACGTGGACAAAAACCACCTGACAATAGCGCTTTCGCGCCATCTGGCGCCGATCCACCCGAAAAAGGCCGTCAGCGCCCGGTAGAGAAGGCTCGCTTTGAGAATCTCCTGCATATGAATGTCACCTCAATCCTTCGTCCGGCGCTTGACGGTCAGCCTGCGCAGCGCGTTCAGCGCGGCCCCGGCCTCGCCGACGCGGAGCGCCATGGCGGCGGCAAAGTAGACGGCCGCGCCGCCGAGGGCCGGCACGGCGGCCGTCAGGACCGTCCCGAGGCCGCCTTCGGCCGCCCCCCCGAGGACCGTCCTGAGCCCGTATACGGCGGCGGCCATGACGAGGGCGCTGAGCGTCATTTTCAGTATGTCCGTGACGAAGGCTTTCGTTATAAAGCCGTTTTTTTTCACTTCCAGCGGCACGACGAGGACGATCGCGCCCGCCGTGGCGGCCGCCGCCGACGCGATCGCGAGGCCCGCGACGTCCAGGGGCCCGATCAGAACAATACATAATATAATGTTGACCGCGACGGAAACGGCTCCCGCGATGAGCGGCGTCCGTCCGTCCTGACGGGCGAAGTACGCCCGCGTCAAAATCATCTGCAGCGCGTATCCGACCATGCCGAGGCTCACGAACGTGAGCGCGCGCGACGTGATCGACACGGAGAACGCGCCGAACGCGCCGCCGCCGTAGATGAGCTCGACGGCGGGGCGCGAGAGCACCGCGAGCCCGGCCGTCATCGGGATGACGAAAAAGAGCGACGCGCGCACCGTCCGTCCGAGGGTGGCCTCAAACGCGTCCTTGTCGTCCCCGGCGACCATTTTGGACAGCCGCGGGTAGATGACGTTCGTGACCGACAGGACGAAGACGCCCGCGACGATGAGAAACAGGTTGTTGGCAAGCTCGATGGCCGAGACGCCCGCGCCCTCAAAAAGCCTGGAACCAAATTTTGCATTGATCGTCATATTGATCGGCTGCACCCACGTGCTCACCATGACGGGCAGCATGAGCGCGAAGACCTTTTTCATGCCCTCCGACCGCAGGGAGAGCGACGGCTTGTAAAAGAAGCCTTTTTTGGCCAGCGACGGGGCCTGCACGGCCGCCTGCGCCAGCCAGCCGACGAGAAACGCCGCGGCCAGGCCCGCGATGCCGAAGCGCTCGTTGAAGGTGAAGTAGTAGGCGATGACGAGGAGGTTGGCAACGACGCTGATGAGCGCCGGCACGTTGAATTCCTCGAGCGACTGGAGGATCCCGACGAACGAGAACGCCACGCCCGTAAAGAGCACCGTCGGGAACATCAGCCGCGTGAGCGTCACGCACAGCGCGGCCGTTTCGCCGTCGTAACCGTCGGCGAACAATCGCACAAGCGGCTCCGCGAAGGCGATGCCGAGCACGGTGAGAAGGAGCGAAACGGCGCCGACCACCGTGATGAAATTGCCGGAAAACTCAATCGCCTCGCGCTTGCCCTTTTTGACAAGATATTCGCTGAAAACCGGTATGAAGCTCGCGGCGATGGCCGAGGCGAAGACGGCGTCGAAAAAAACGCGCGGGATGCGGCTGGCCGTCAGGAAGGCGCTCGTCTGCATGCCGCTCCCGTAGTGGACGGTCATCAGCCGGTCGCGCAGCAGCCCGAGCAGCTTGCCGACGAGCGTGAGGAGCATGACGAGGCTGATCGTCCGGGCGGAACCTTTTTCTTTTTTTGCCATATATAACCGGCCTTCCGTCAGGCTGAAAAAGCGAAACAGTCAAATAACTGTAGTATTTTACCTTAACCGGCCGGATATTTCAACCGATTTCGCTCGAAATATTAAAACTGCGTTACAAGCCGCCGCGCCGGTTGAAAACGCGCCGCAATTTTTGGTATAATGACACAACACGCATCCGGACCAAGCGCAATCGCGCACGCTGCAAAGGGGTACATATGAAAAAAATCACCGTTTGGATCACCGCCGTATCGCTTCTCTTCGCGCTTTTGCTCCTGCCGGCCGGCGCGGCCGGCGCGGGCACCGTCGTCTACCGGAACACGCAGGCCGTCGCCGACAACCTAAGCTGCACGAACACGATCTCGTGGGACGCGCAGACCGGGCGGCAGGAGAGCTTTACGCTTGACCTCAAGGGGGCCGGCGACGCGTACCCCATCGTCCTGGCCTGCGACACGATCTACGGCAGGCTGACCGCGCAGCAGATGATCGCGTACGCCGAAAGCGCCGGCTACAGCGTGCTCGCGGCCGTCAACACGGATTTCTTCTCCATGCAGACCGGCGTCCCGCTGGGGATCGTCGTCGAGGACGGTACATACAAATCGAGCCCCGAGGGCCACACGGCCGTCTCCATCGGCCCGGACGGCAGATTTGCCTTTACCGGCGCCGCCGAGGTGACGGTCACGCTCCAGAACAACGGCGGACCGGCGGACATGACGAACGCCGGGAAGACGACGACGCTCACGCATTTCAACAAATACAGGACGGACCCCGGCGGCCTGTACCTGTTCTCGTCCGCCTTCTCCTCGGTCTCGACGCGCAGCGTGTCCGAGGGCTGGTACGTGCGCTTGAAGATCCTCGAGGGCACGCCGTCGGTGTCGGGTACGATGACGCTCGAGGTTACCGAGACGCTTGAGGCGACGCCCGACGCGCAGCCCATCGGCGACGGGTATCTCCTGCTGTCGGCCGGCACGGCGGCCAACCTCATCGACGAGTACAATAAATTCAAGGTCGGCGACCGCGTGACGCTCACCACGGCGTGCAGCGACCCGGCGCTCGCAAGCGCCCGCTGGGCGACCGGCGGCGGCGACGTCCTCATACGCAGCGGGGCCATGACCGACCCGTCCGCCTGGGACAAGGCGATCACGGCCAAAAACCCGCGGACGGCCGTCGGCGTGAAGGCCGACGGCACGGTCGTTACATATGTCGTCGACGGGCACGAGGCGGACAACTCCAGCGGCCTGACGCTCAAGGCGCTGGCCGAGGAGCTGCTGGCGCTCGGCTGCGTCGAGGCCGTCAACCTCGACGGCGGCGGCTCGTCCGTCATCAGCGTGCGCATGCCCGGCAGCGCCGCGTGCGAGGTCGTCAACAAGCCGTCCGACGGCACGCCCCGGAAGGTGGCGGCCTATCTGCTCTACGTCACGGACGCCGTCCCCGACGGGCGGGCGCATCATCTGGGCCTTTTAAACGACGGCTTCGAGGTGCTGGCCGGCTCCTCCGTCGAGCTCGGCTTCTGCGCCACGGACAGCGGCTACATGCCGGTGGCCGCGCCGGGCGACATCGCCGTCCGGTCGGGCCTCGGGACCGTTACCGGCGCGACCTACACGGCGGGCGCGACCCACGGCGTGGACACCCTGACGCTGACCTCTCCCTCGACGGGCGCGGCGGGCACGGCGACCGCCCACATCATCTACGACCCGACCGACGTCACCGTGACGCGGGAGGGGAGCGACAAGCCTGTCACCGCGCTGGCGCTCGAGCTCGGCGAGACGGTGCAGCTCAAGGCCTCGGCGTCCTACTACAACCTGCCCGTGCACTTCGACAGCGACGCGGTCGTCTATACCCTCGAGGGCGACGTCGGCACGGTCGACGCGACGGGCCTGTTCACGGCGGGCACGGGCGGCGGCGCGACGGGCACGCTCACGGTCTCCGTCGGCGGCTGCTCGAAGCAGATTCCCGTCACGGTGAGCGGCTTTACCGACACGGTCGGCCACTGGGCCAAGGACCATATCAAAAACCTCTTTGAAAAGGGCGTCGTCACGGGCGTCACGGCCAACACCTTCGCGCCGGAATCGAGCATCAAGCGCTGCGACTTCGTCCTCATGCTCCACCGCGCCGCCGGGAAGCCGGCTGCGGCGGCGCCGTCGACCTTCACGGACGTGCTCCCGGACGACTACTACGCCGGGGCGATCGCCTGGGCCGAGAGCAGCGGCATCGCGCAGGGCACCGGCGACGGGCTTTTCAATCCGCAGGCCGTCCTGACGCGCGAGCAGGCGTTCACGCTCGTCTACCGGGCGTTCAGCACGCTGGGGATCGCATACACGGACGGGACGGCGGAAAATCTCGCCGCGTTCTCGGACGCCGGGACACTCTCGGATTATGCCGTGACCCCGACGGCGACGCTCGTCGGCATGGCGGTCGTGAGCGGTTCGGACGGGCTTCTGAGCCCGCAGGCCGAGATGACGCGCGCGCAGATGGCGAAAATACTCGACGTCGTGCTTAACCTGAAATAAACCGGGCAGAATGAAGGAAATACGGATTATCGATAAAGGAAAAATACATGTTTGTAGATAAAGCGACGATCCGCGTCAAGGCGGGCGCCGGAGGGAACGGCGCGGTTTCGTTTCACCGTGAGAAATACGTCCCGGCCGGCGGACCCGACGGCGGCGACGGCGGAAGGGGAGGGGACGTCGTCCTCAAAACGGACGGGAACATGTCCACCCTCATGGATTTCCGCTACAAGAGAAAATACGCCGCCGAGCCCGGCGCGGACGGCTCCGGCAGGACCCGCACGGGCCGCGACGGGGAGAGCCTCGTCATCCGGGTGCCGAGCGGCACGCTCGTGCGCGACGCGGCGTCGGGCGCCGTCATAAAGGACATGACGGGCGTCGACACGTTCGTCCTCGCGCGCGGCGGCAGCGGCGGCTGGGGCAACAAGCACTTCGCCACGCCGACCCGGCAGGCGCCGCGCTTTGCCAAAAGCGGCCTGCCCGGCGAGGACCGGCAGGTCA
>CAYMLM010000183.1:0-6197 GCA_964391385.1 uncultured Papillibacter sp. | reverse complement strand
AGCTCGGCTTCGCCGTCAAAAAACTGCCGTTCGGGCGTTAAGATTTCGAGTCTGAAAAGCTTGGACATGTTGTTCATCCGTTCTGCGGTATAATCGTGCGCTCGTCGGGAAAAAGCTAGGCGCGCTTTGCTTTGACTCTGGCATAAACGTCGTCGATATCGCCCGCCATTGAGAAGGCCGTTTCGGGATAGTTGTCGACCTCCCCGCCCAAAATCGCCTGGAAGGACCGGATTGAGTCGCCGAGCGCTACATATTTGCCCTTGTTGCCTGTAAACTGTTCGGCCACGCTGAACGGCTGCGATAAAAACTGCTGGATGCGGCGGGCCCTGTAGACCGTTTTGCGGTCGTCCTCGGACAGCTCTTCCATTCCCAGGATCGCGATGATATCGTGCAGCTCGCGGTAGCGGTTTAAGCAGGTGACGACGCCCTGCGCCGTATCATAGTGCTTTTGCCCGACGACGCCGGGGTCGAGGATCCGCGAGTAGGATTCGAGCGGATTGACGGCCGGATATATGCCCATTTCGGCAATCGAACGGGAGAGGACCGTCGTGGCGTCCAAATGCGTGAAGATCGTGGCGGGCGCGGGATCCGTCAGGTCGTCGGCCGGCACGTAGATGGCCTGCACCGACGTGATCGAGCCTTTATTCGTCGAGACGATACGCTCCTCCAGGTTGCCCAGCTCGTTGGCGAGCGTCGGCTGGTAGCCGACCGCCGACGGCATCCTTCCCAGAAGCGCCGAAACCTCGTTGCCCGCCTGAACATAGCGGAAGATATTGTCGATGAAGAGCAGGACGTTCTTATTCATGACGTCACGGAAATATTCCGCCATGGTAAGGCCGGTGAGGCCGACGCGCATGCGCGAGCCGGGCGGCTCGCTCATCTGCCCGAACGCCAGGGCCGTTTTGCTGATGGCGCCGGAATTTTTCATGTCCTGAATGAGCTCGAAGCCCTCGCGGCTGCGCTCTCCGATCCCGGCGAAAACGGAGAAGCCGCCGTGCATCGTCGCGATATTGTAAATGAGCTCCATGATGAGAACGGTCTTTCCGACGCCGGCGCCTCCGAACAGGCCGATCTTGCCGCCCTTCGAGTACGGCGTGATCAGGTCGATGACCTTGATGCCGGTTTCGAAAAATTCGGCCACCGGCGTTAAGATCGTGAATTCGGGCGCGCTGCGGTGGATCTCCCATTTCTGGGCGGTTTCGAGCTCCGGTCCGCCGTCGATCGGCCTGCCCAGCACGTCGACGACGCGGCCGAGCACCTCCTGGCCGACGGGGACGGTGATGGGATGGCCGGTGTTTGTAACGACGGTGCCGCAGCTGAGCCCGTCCGTGGCCTCGAGCGCCACGCACCGGACGACGCCGGGCGAGAGATTAGCCGCGACCTCCATGTGAAGACCGTCCTCGGTCACGAGCAGATCGTTGACCTGAGGCTCCTTTTCGGCGTCCTCGAAAAGCACGTCCAGGACCGGGCCGCTTATTCGGATTAAAATGCCTTCGTTCGTAGTTGACATGTTACACGCTTTCCTGTCTGAGAATTTCCGCGGCGCCCGTGATTTCGGCAATCTCATTCGTGATCGCCTGCTGGCGCGCCATGTTGTAATTGACCCGCAGGCTTTTGAGCATATCCTGAGCGTTTGTCGTCGCGCTGTGCATGGCGTTCATTCTGGCGAAATGTTCGCTGGCATACGCCTGAACCATGACGCCGAACAGAATCCCGAGGATGTACTGGGGCACGAGGAGGTCGAATACCTCCTGCGGGGAAGGGTGGTACGTCATTGTCGCCAGCAGCTCAATATTGGAAATGTCGCTGTAGTCGTCGAGAAGGATCGGAAGCAGACGCCTGACAACCGGCATGTTCTTGGTTTTTCCGTAAAAGGAGGTGTACACGATCCGGACCTCCTCCGTATGTCCCGAGTCAAAAAGCTCCATGACCTCGCGGACCAAAACGCGCGCTTTCGACAGCGCCGGGTCCTGCGCGATGCCCAGCAGCGCGATGTCGGGGGTCATGCCTTTTTTCCTGAAGAACTCCTCGGCCGTGTTCCCGATCGTAATGATGGAGTGATGCTCAAACCGGACGATGCTGTCATAGGCCAGCTCGAGCACGTTGTGATTGTAAGCGCCGCAAAGACCCTTGTCGCCGGAGATGACAATAAAAGAGCAATGATGCTCGGCTCCGCTGGTGTCGCGCAGATAGGGGTGCGATACGTCGTGCGCCGTGATCAAAAGCTCCTTCATCGTTCGCTGGACACTGTCGAAATACCGCCGGTTGTGCTCTATATGGCGCATGACCCGCTTCATGCGGGTCGAGGATACAAGCTCCATCGCGCCGGTTATTTTTTTGGTCTGTTCAACGGCGGCGATATGGTGGCGGATTTCAGACGGACTGGCCATCGGCCTCACCTTCTTCCGAGGCAAACCGTTCAAACGCATCCAGCAGCAGCGCTTTGTGGCTTTCCGACAAATTCCCGGTCTCGTCGATGGCCCGCATGGCCGACCGCGCCTCGTCGCGCAGAAAGCTCAAAAGCGCCGCCCGGCGCGCGTCGATGTCGCGCTTATCCGTATTTTTAAAAACGCCGTTTGATACTGCCAGCAGAATGGCAACCTGTTCCGAAAGCGGGAACAGCAGATCCTGCGTCTGCTTAAGAAGCTCCATCAGCCGCTCGCCGTTTTTCAGCATGGTTGCGGTCTCCTCGTCGATATCGGCCCCGAACTGGGCAAACACCGCCATCTCGCGGTACTGCGCGACCTCGATCCTCAGGCTGCCGGACACGGCCCGCATGGCCGGACGCTGCGCGGCGCGGCCCACGCGCGAAACGGAAAGGCCGACGTTGACGGCCGGGCGTATGCCCGCGTTGAACAGCTCGCTTTCCAGATAAATCTGCCCGTCGGTGATCGAAATGATGTTCGTGGGAATATACGCGGAGATATCGCCCGCCATGGTTTCTACGATCGGCAGGGCGGTGATTGAGCCGCCGCCGTTTTCTTTGCTGAGCTTTGCCGAGCGCTCCAAAAGGCGGCTGTGCAGATAAAAGACGTCGCCCGGGTATGCCTCGCGGCCGGACGGGCGGCGAAGCAGGAGGGACATGCTCCTGTAGGCAACGGCGTGCTTGCTGAGATCGTCGTACACGACGAGCACGTCCTTGCCGCTGTACATAAATTCCTCCGCGATCGCGCAGGCGGCATACGGCGCGATATACTGCATCGCCGCGCTGTCGCTCGAAAACGCTGCGACAACGACTGTGTTTTCCAGCGCGCCCGACTGCTCGAGCGCGTGAACGACGCTCGTGACGGTGGAGGCCTTCTGACCGATGGCGCAGTAGACGCAGTAGACGCCGCGGCCGCGCTGATTCGTGACGGCGGACAATGCGATCGAGGTTTTGCCCGTCTGACGGTCGCCGATGATCAGCTCCCGCTGTCCGCGGCCGATCGGGATCATGCTGTCGATGGATAAAATGCCGGTTTCAAGCGCCGTGTCGACGGACGCGCGATCCATGATCGAGGGCGCGGGCGATTCGATCGGCCGCGTGATATCGCTGCGGATGTCGCCCTTGCCGTCGATGGGACGGCCGATCGGGTCGAGGACGCGGCCCAGAAGACCCTCCCCGACAGGGACCTCCGCGACGTGCCCCGTCGGATGCACAAGGTTCGAGGTCGGTACGGTGCCGTCCAGGATCGCCGCGCCGACGCCGCCCATATGAAGGTCCAGCGTCAGGCCGACGGCGCCGCCGTCAAAATCCAAAAGCTCGCCGTACCGGCATCTGGACAGGCCCTTGATCTTTACGATGCCGTCGCTGTAGCTTTCAACCTCGCCGTATTCGTAGATCGTCCGGTCCAGCTTGATTTTCTGGGCCCGGCGCTTCAGAAATGAACCGACGGTGGACGAGACGGAATCCTTCTGACCGCCGGATGTCAGCTCCCTGCCGATTTCCTGCAGGCGCGTGGAAAAGCTCGTATCATAAACCCTGCCGTTTATGATGGCGATAAAGCCGCCCAGGAGTTTTTCGTTTTCAACGATCTCAAATTCGATGTCTTCGCCATATTGCTTTGCAAATCCGGCTTTTATCGTTTGAATGGTTTCATCGTCGTAGGGGGGGGCGATTAACAGTACGGGACGCTCCATTATGGCTGCTCCTCATGGAAGAAGTCTTCAGCAATTATCTTATTGTCGGTCAGGCTGATTTCCCGCTTTAAAATGCGGCCCGCTATATCGGTAGCCAGCATCGCAATTTCCGTGCGCGCTTCGGCGACAGCCAGAGCTTTCTCGTTGGCAATTCGCGCACGCGCTTCCGCCACCAGCTTATCCGCTTCGTTTCTCGCGTTTGTAATGATTTCCGAGGCTTCCTGAGAGGCTTTCTGCTGGCTGTCGCGGATGACTTTCCGTCCGTCCTCGGCGTAGGAGCGCATCTGCTGGTCATACTCCGCTCTTTGTTTCTGCGCCTGCTCCCTCGCGGTCTCGGCATCTTTGAGCTCGGCGGCGATCCGGTCGGACCGCGCCGTCAGAAAGCGGTTGACCGGTTTAAACAATATGAGCCTGAGAAGGATGAAAAGAACGAGGATGTTTACGATGTGGATGATGATATCGGAAAGATTCAGCCCCGGCATCATGAAGACCTCTTTTCTGGTTAAGGTTTATTACGCCGTGAAAAGCAGTATCAGCGCGGTAACAAAGCCGTAAATCGCACACGACTCTGTGATGGCCAGGCCCAGCAGCAGAATGCCGTTTATTTTGCCGGACGCTTCGGGCTGACGCGCGACGGCGTCTACCGCCTTGCTTGTGGCTATGCCCATTCCGATAGCCGCCATGGCACACGATAAGAGACAAAGCGCGACGCCGATGGCAATGTTTGAGCTCATGAGTTTTCCTCCAATTCAGTTGCTTCGTTGGTAAATGTTAATGTCAGCGTTATGAATATAAACGCTTGGATCAGTGGATGAAAAACGTTGAAATACAGGCCCAGGAGACTCGGAAGCCCTACGGCGTAGTTGCCGAGCGCCGTATAGATGAGCTCCATGACCACAAGGCCGCCGAGCATGTTTCCGAAAAGCCGGCAGGCCAGCGAAACGGGAATCGCGAGGTCCGTTATCAAGCGGATGGGCAGAATAATCGGCGTCGGCGAGGCCAGGGATTTCAGCCGGCCTCCCACGCCTTTCACCTTGATGCCGTAAATATTTATGAATAAGAAAGTCAGGATGGCCAGTGAGCCCGTCAGCGTGATGTCCGCCGCCGGCGTCCTGAGGCCGAGCAGCTCGGTGACGGCGCAGCCGACCAGAAAAAGTGCGATGGTGAAAATGTAAGAGGCCAGGAATTCGCCGACGCCGTGCGCCGTGCTTTTCGTATATTTCAGGGCTGTTTCGACAGCCAGCTCGATGACGTTCTGGACGCCCTTCGGCACGTCCTTGAATTTGGGTATGACCGTCAGGCGCAAGACCAGAGCGATCAGAATCAGCACGGCCATGATGCCCCAGGAATAGATGACGGTCGTGCTCAGGCTCATGCCGAGGACGCTGACGCGGGGCGCAACGATCTCAACCTCTATCTTGCCGGACTCGGGATTTCCGAAAAGAAGTCCGATCACCGTTGTGATCAGGACGTATGCGCCGGCAACGATGACAAGAACGGAAAGCTTCTTCAGGCGCAGCCGGCCTTTTGTCGGCGATTCTTGTCTATGAATCCGCCTGACGAGGAATCGGCGCCAAAGAAAGCCCCCGGCAGCTACAAGAACTGAGATAATTATGATCAGCATATCAGTCATTGTTATTCCCTCGACCCCCCGTTTTACGCGCGAGCACCCAGTACTTAAAAACGGCGCCGATGAGCAGCGCGCCAGCGATGCCCACCCCGGCCCATAAAAGCTCCTCCCGCCGTATAAACGCGACGCCTATCAAAACGCCAACCGGCAGGAAAAACTGCGCGAGACCCAACAGCATATTCTTTATGTTAACTGAGCCGGCCGTTATGGCCCTCACGAACCTGGCGAGAAGCCAGAATTGCAAAACGCCCGATGCAGCGCCGATCAAGAGCCCGATCATATGCGTCCGTCCTTTCCGGCTTAACCGCATGTCCATACATATTCTTTGCTGTCAAGGCATTTTGTCAGCGCCCGGTTTTGCAGCGGCATAAGCGTGCCAAAGACCGGGTTTAACGCATCGGAACGACAAATGAAAAAAGTATACCAGCCCTTATTATAGCACCGTGAA
>CAYMLM010000182.1:0-6226 GCA_964391385.1 uncultured Papillibacter sp. | reverse complement strand
CCCCCACATCTACACCCTATCTACACTCTTTCCCTACACGACGCTCTTCCGATCTGGCCGGGCTTGCTTTTGTAAAAATGAAAAGGATGCCCGGGACGTCGGCTGGAGCGGACCCGCCTTCCCGGGCATTCTTTATTTTTTTACGGTATGATTTTTAGATGTAAACCGTATTTACCTGACGTGAATTGCCTTATCTCGTTGCGCCCAATTTAAATATGCTGACCGTCTCCTTGAGGAGCGCCGCCTGCGCAGACAGCTCTTCGCTGGTGGACGCGCTCTCCTCCGCCGTGGCCGCGTTGTTCTGCACAACCATGGAGACCTGCGCGACACCGCCGCCGATCTCCTGAATGGACGCCGCCTGCTGCGTCGACGCGTCCGCGATCTCCTCGATCAGCTCGGCGGCCTTTGCCACCTCCACGACAATCTTTTCAAGCGCCTCGGCCGTCTGATGGGCGATCTTCGTCCCCGCTCCGACCTTCTGGATGGAGCCTTCGATGAGCTCCGTCGTCTCCTTGGCCGCCTGCGCGCTGCGTCCGGCCAGATTCCGGACCTCCTCGGCGACGACGGCGAAGCCCTTGCCCTGCTGCCCGGCCCGCGCCGCCTCGACGGCCGCGTTGAGGGCGAGGATGTTCGTCTGGAAGGCGATGTCGTCAATGACCTTGATGATCTTGCCGATGTTTTCGGAAGAGACGCTGATCTCCTCCATGGCCTTGAGCATCTCGGCCATCTGCGCGTTGCCTTCGAGCGCGTCCTTTTTGACCTCTACCGTCAGCGTATTGGCCGTCTGGGCGCTTGACGCGTTTTTGGACGTCTGAGCGCCGACCTGCTCGAGGGCGGCGTTGAGCTCCTCGACGGTGCCGGCCTGTTCGGTCGCGCCCTGAGACAGGCTGACGCTGGAATCCGACACGAGCCCGGCGCCGGACGCGACCTGGTCTGCCGCCGAGATAATCGAGGACATGATCTCGGACAGACGGGCGACAAGCCCCGACAGGCTCTTGCCGAGCGTGTCTTTTTCGGACTCGATTTTAAAGTCGACCGTCAGGTCGCCCTCGGCGAGCTGCTTCGTTGACCGAACCTGCTCCTTCCGGGCCTCCACAACCTTGTCCAAGGCGACCATAAGCTGTCCGACCTCGTCCTTGGAATCGACCTGCATATCGATATCCACATCGCCGAGGGCCAGCTTGTCGGCCGCCTCGGCCATTTTCTTGATTGGGTAACCAATCAGGCGCGATATGTAAAGGCCGAGAAATACAGATATCGCAATACATACTAAAACAACGGCAAGCATGATGATGGTGGAGCTTTTTTGCTCTGCCGCAGTTGCTGCGGCTTCTGAAGCCGCTTTCTCGGATATGTTTGAAAACAGGGACAAAAACGCATCCCTCAAGTTATTGAAGTCTTCCTCCGCCAGCAGCCCAAGAGATTCGCTTGAACCGTCTTCGGCGAATTCGTCGTTCACCTTCTGCATGATCGGCTGAAATTCATTCCAATCCGCTGTGATTTCTTCCACTTGAGCCGCAATATCGGGAGAGGTTGCAATCGCACGGAGCGTCGCCAAACGATCGTTCATCAAATCAAACAATAGGTTGATTTCATCCGTGATGCTCTTTTGGATCTCCTTATTCGTCGGATCGGAGAAAATCAAATTCAGGGAGCTGTACCTGATCTGTTGGAATATTACGCCCGCGTCGCCGGCGTACTGCAATGCCACTGTATCCTCTTCGTACATCTCGGTGTTCGCGCGGCCGAGCCGGTTTGTATTGTAAATTCCCACGCCGCCGATGACGGCGGCTAAAACCGCTACGGTCAGAAAGCCTATGAGCAGTTTCGTTGCAATTGGCTTGTTTTTGTACCACTTCATATTTTTTTCTCCTGTCTAAATATTGATCTTTCTCGCTGTATTATATCTTCTATATGGATCCGTGCTGGTATTGATCGAATCATCTATATTCCATATCGTCTTAAAACCACCAAAAAATAAGCATTTTATACAAAATATCGAAGATAATTGTAGTTAATTTCCACTTACTCCAAATTCACACATCCCGCTTGTTACTTTTGCATAGCTGCTTGCATCGGCCTCACGACACAGACGCGCCGTATGGAATATCAGCCGAAGGGGAAAATATTCGGCCTGAAGACAAAACTTTATATTTACTCAACAGAAACTTCATACACTTTCAATATCTCGATGTATATTTTTTAATAAGTATCGGTTAATATAAGAATCACAGGATTGCCGATTCAACTTTTTTCATTTTTCCTTCTTATTTCATTAAAAACAAAGCAGCGGAAACGAAGAGCGCGTTTCCGCTGCTTTGTTTCTGGCTGAGCCATTGAGCGCAGCCATTCTTTTCGGGCCTTGGGCGCAGCCATTCTTTTCGGGGCTTGGGCGCATGCCCATTCCTTTCGGGGCTTGGGCGCATGCCCATTCCTTTCGGGGCTTGGGCGGGATTTGAAATAAAAACGGGACGCTCAGAAAGCGTCCCAAAGGCAGCTTATACAAGGACAGGGTAAATCCCCTACTTACGAACCTGAAAAGCGTTATCCGGCGGTACGGCGCGTCGGCTCACTGGCCGCCGGTGTGCTTTTCGCGGCATTTCGGGCAGTAGCCGTAAATGTCAAGCCGGTGGCCGGAGATGAGAAAATCCGTCTGCTGGGCAAGCGATTTTTCGTACTCCTCGATCGGGCAGCATTCGATGGCTTTCATTTTCTTGCATTCCAGGCAGACGAGATAATGCTTGTGAACCATGCGGTTGAGCTCGAAGAGCGCGCGGTTGTCCCCGAGGACCTTCACCTTCGTGACAAGACCCCTGTCCGCGAGCGTCTCGAGCGTCCTGTAGACGGTGGACAGGTTCACCGTCACGCCCTGGTCCTTGAGGTCGAGATAGACCTGCTCGGCGGGGATGGGCTGACGGCTCCGGTCAAGGATCTCCAGAATCTCGGTCCGGTGCTTCGTCTTTTTCAGCCCGCTCGTGACAAGCTCCTTATTAAAATCCTTTTTTCCCACCTGCTCCCCTCCTGACGCTTCGTTTATTTATTTGCGCCGCTTTCAGTCTGTCCGGACGGCATGACCCGATGATGGGGCCGGCGCGCGCCGCTTTGTCTTCAGGCGCAGCGCGCTCAGCGCATAAACGATAAGATAGCACAGGACCGACAGCGTCACGATGGCCGCGCCGGAGGCGATGTTCAGCTCATAGGACATCCACAGGCCGGCGACGCAGAAAACAATGCCCAAACCGCCGGAGAGCGCCATGCGCTTTTTCAGGTCCCGCGTCAGAAGGCCGGCGGCCGCGGCCGGCGCTGTCAGCAGCGCGAGCACCAGGATGATGCCGACAACGCGGATCAAAACGACGACGGTCATCGCCACAAGCACAAGCAGAAGGTACTCGAGAAGGGCGGTCTTGATGCCGAGCACAAAGGCAAATTCCTGATCGAACAGGAAGGCCTTCCAGTCGTTGTAAAAGACGATGATCAGGAGCAGCACGACGACCGTGAGGGCGAGCATCAGGTAAAGGTCCGTCCGCGTAACGGACAATATGCTGCCGAAGAGGTACGAGCTGAGGTCGGGCGGATAGCCCTTCATGAACGCGATGAAGAGAATCCCCATCGCCATGCCGAACGACCAGAAGAGGGCGATGACGACGTCCGTGCGCGCGCCGCCCTTCCGGCTGATGCGGCCGATCCCGAGCGCCGCGAGCACGGAAAACGCGAACGCGCCGACGATCGGCTCAAAGCCCAGCAGGTAGCCGAGCCCGACGCCGCCGTACGCGGTGTGGGCAATGCCCCCGCTCATCATGACGAGCTTCTTTTCCACAATGACAACGCCGATGACGCCGCAGACGATACTCGCGAGTATCCCCGAAATCAGCGCGTTCTGCAGGAACCGGTATTCAAACAGCGCGCTCAGCATGCCGCGTCACCTCCGTGTTCCTTGAGTACCCGGTGCGGGACGCCGTGCGCGATGAGATCGACCGGGCAGCCGTACAGGTGCGACACAACGTCCTCGGTCAGCGCCGGGCCGCCGTGGTAAACAAGCGTCGTGTTCAGGCAGGCCAGCTCGTGGACATGCGCGGAGATGGCCAGAAGATCGTGCGTGACGAGAATCACCGTCATTTCCCTGTTGAAGTCGACGAGCACATTGTAGATCTGCTCGCGCGACACGGCGTCCACGCTGGCGGTCGGCTCGTCGAGGAGCAGAAGCTTCGGCCGCGCGATGAGCGCCCGGGCCACCAGCATCTTTTGGAACTCGCCGCCGGAGAGCGCCGAGATCTGCCGGCCGGCAAAGCCTGCAAGGCCGACCCTGGCGAGGATCTCCCGCGCCTCGTCGGCGTCGCGCTTCGTGAATCTGAAAAACGGGGTGAGGCCCGGCTTCAGCTTCCCCGTCAGCACGACCTCGAGCACCGAGATCGGGAATTTCCGGTCGATCGCGCCGAACTGCGGGACGTACCCGACGCAGGCGCCCGCGCCCGGTTTTTTTCCGCAGACCTCAATGGTCCCGGAGGAGATGGGCACAAGGCCCAGGATCGCCTTTAAAAGCGTGGATTTGCCGCCGCCGTTCGGCCCGATGATGCCTAGAAAAGCGCCTTCGGACACATCGAGGCAGACGTCCGCGAGCGCGGGCGTCTGCCCGTAAGAGACAGACAGGTTGCCGATATGGACCGCCGTTTTACTCACTGCATGACCTCCGCCATGATTTGTGCCATTGCTTTTAAGTTCTCTATATAATCCGGGGAAAGCGGCTCGAGTTGCATCGTCTTTCCGCCGATTTCCTCCGCGAACGCCTCGGACTGGCTGCTGTCGATTTCGGCCTGGTAGAAGATGACCTTCGCGTTGTCGGCCTTCGCGATATCGATCACTTCCTGCAGGTGCTCGGCGGTGGCTTCCTTGCCCTCCTCCTCGAGCGCGTACATCGTGAGCCCGTAGTCGTCGGCAAAGTAGCCGAAGGCGGGATGGTAGACGATAAACGCCTTGTCCCGGACGCCGGAAAGCGCTTCCCGGAGCTGGGCGTCGGCCGCGTCGAGCTCGGCCTTGTACGCCGTTGCATTTTTATTATACGCCTCGGTATTGTCCGGGTCAAGGGCGGCCAGCTCGCGGGCGATGACGTCGATCATGACCTGGACGCGCTTCGGCGACAGCCAGATATGCGGGTCCCGTTCGCCGGCCTCGAACGTGCGGTCGGCATAGATCTTCGAGACCTCGTCCTGAAGGGAGACCACCTTCACGTCCCCGGCGCTCGGCAGGATGTTCGCCGCCTCGGTCGGCACGCCGATCGTGAAGTAGACGGCCGCGTCCGCGAATTTTTCCATCTCCGCGGGCGTCGGCTCGTAGTTTTCCGGGCTGCTGCCGGGCGGGATCAGCGTGACGACGTCGACGAGGTCGCCGCAGACGGCCTCGACAAACGTCCGCTCCGGGACGATCGACACGGCGACGATCAGCTTGCCGTCCGCCTCGGCGGCCGGTTTGTCTTCACCGGCGCACGCGGCCAGCGACAGCAGGCCGGCAGCCAGCGCGAGACACGTCAGCAAGCCAATAAAACGCTTCCTTTTCATTGAACATCCGCCTTTCCGGTATGTAAATGCAATTAAGAATAATTTGCATTTGCAATTATAGCGCGGCGGCGGGCCGTTGTCAATATGCGGAAAGGAAAAATATGTGGGAATAGAGACTGCCGGGAATGACCTTTTGTTGTTATCAGGTTATTGTCAGAGCCCTATGCCTCATGGGCGGATCGCTTCCGCAGGAGGCACGGCGGACAGATCAAAGAGCCGGCGAGGCCGGCTCTTTACAGACTGTCAAAAAAGCCGCGGGAGCGGCCTTTTCGACAGCCTGAGCTTCCCCTCAAGGGGAAGCCTTGCGATCGCAAAACAAGAGGCCACGACATAAGAATTCACATGAAAATCCGCTTGCCGGCCTTCAGGCGCTTGTCAAGAAACGTGAAAATCCTTTCGACGATAGGCTTGTCGTTCCAGCGGAGATCCAGCCCGCCGTGGCCCCAGCCTTTGTGAATCTCCATCTCGACGCGTTCGGTGCCGCAGACGGCGCGCACCTTTTCCTCGAGCAGGTACGCCTGGAGGACCGGCACGACGTTGTCGTCCGTGCCGTGCAGGATGAGGACCGGCGGGAAGTCCGGCGCGACGTAACGGATCGGGTTTGTGAAGTGCATGAGCCCCTCGATCTCGCTCGAGCGCGCGCCGAACAGCAGCTTGTCGATGTCCGGCAGATT
>CAYMLM010000181.1:0-6307 GCA_964391385.1 uncultured Papillibacter sp. | reverse complement strand
ATCACTGCTTCTGCATCGACCACATCAACACCCACGTGCATTTTAAATAATCCCGCAAACGCCTCCACAGGAGGCGTTTTTTTGTAATCGTTGAGTTGTACAGGATTAATACGACGGCCGGCTTTCGCCGGCTTTTTCCCACCCGCCCACCCTATTACAGGGGCTGCGCCCCTGCGCTTCATTGAAGATAGTAAAAACCGCTCGGAGCATTACTCCGTGCGGTTTTGGTCTTTTATATTCAGTAATATTTATTAGCTCAATTCCCATATGCCTTTAGAACAAACCACATCACTTTTCATTCGTTTTTGCTTTCGCAGTTCCGTTGCAGCCCATCTAATATCATATTGCCATGTATAGAAGATTTTACCCGAATTTTCTAAGGCATTTTTATAATTATCCCACACGTACTTACATACTTCCACTATTGTACAGCTACCACCAAGGTCTTTCATCGAGCCATAAAGCAAATCAGGTAAATCTTTTTTTGTAATAACCATACCTTAACCCCTTTCAATTTTTACATATTTTATCATATCACATCAAAATATTACAAGATGTTTAATCTAGTTTAAGAAGAAAACGAATTTATTGTCTTTTACTTTTCGGGGGCATGGGGCGTCAGCCCCATACCTTTCAGGGCGGCGGACGGGTATTGATGCCCCGTACAGGTCATGCTGCTATGCTGTTTTTTGATAACCTCTTGACTGTCATGATAAATCATGGTTTACAATAGCATAAAACATCATCTTTATATCCGTCCGGAGGTATCCTTTGGAAACGTCAATGAACTTTACGCAGGGCAAAATTCTCGGGCCGCTGCTGCGCTTTTCGATCCCCGTCTTCCTGGCGATGCTACTGCAGGCCATGTACGGCGCCGTCGACCTCGCCGTCGTGGGCCAGTTCGGCGACAAGGCGGGCGTGTCGGCCGTGTCGACCGGCAGCCTCGTCATGGTGACCGTCACGGGACTCGTGACGGGACTGACGATGGGCCTCACGATCCTGCTGGCGCAGAAGATCGGGGAGAAAAACGACAGGGACGCCGGAGACGCCGTCGGCGCGTCCATCCTGCTGTTTGCCGCCGCCGGCGCGCTGCTGACGCTCGTCACGCTTCTGGCCTCGCGCCCGCTCACGACCGTCATGCAGGCCCCGCCGGAGGCTTACGACGACACGCTTCGGTACATACGCATCTGCTCCCTGGGCTGTCTCGTCATCACGGCCTACAACGCCGTCAGCGCCGTCTTCCGCGGCATGGGCAACTCCAAAGCGCCGCTGCTGTTCGTCGCCATCGCCTGCGCCGTCAATATCGCGGGCGACCTGCTGCTCGTCGGCGTGTTCGGGCTGGGCGCGGCCGGCGCGGCGTACGCGACGGTTTTTTCGCAGGCGGTCAGCGTCGCTTTTTCCTTTTGGCTCATCCGGAAGAAGGGCTTCCCGTTCCCCTTCGGACGCGCGAATATCCGGTTTCACCGCCATATTGTCGGGGCCATTCTCAAATTCGGGTCGCCGATCGCGCTGCAGGAGGCGCTGACAAACGTGTCGTTCATGGCGGTCATCGCGATCCTGAACTCGCTGGGGATCGTCGCGTCGGCCGGGGCCGGCGTCGGCGAAAAGATCTGCGTTTTCATGATGCTGCTGCCGTTCGCGTTCTCCTCCTCCCTGTCGGCGTTTGTAGCGCAGAACGTCGGCGCGAACGAGCACGCGCGCGCAAGGAAGGCCATGCTTTACGGCATGGCGGCATCGGCGGCAGCCGGTCTTTTGGTCTTTGCCGTCGTCTTCTTTTTCGGCGGCCCGCTCTCGAGCCTGTTTTCGAAGGACGCGCCCGTCGTCGCCGCCTCGGCGGGCTACCTCCGGGCCTACGCCATCGACAGCCCGACGCTGGCGTTTTATCTGTGCCTGGTCGGCTATTTCAACGGTTACGGCAAAACGCTGTTCACCATGCTGCAGGGGATTTTCTGCGCGTTTTTCATCCGCATTCCCTTTGCCTGGCTCATGAGCCGCCTGCCCGGCGTGACGATGTTCAAGGTCGGCCTGGGTACGCCGCTGGCGACCGTCGTCGGCCTGATTATCTGCGTGGTTTATTACAAGACCGCCGGGTGGAACAGGGAGCACAGACTGAATCCATTGTAAATACTCAATTTTTACTAATCTATTCCCTCATATTATACGATATATCATACAGAGAATCCGAATGAACTGAGCGTATGGATCTCAAGCTTCAAACATGAGCGCGAAATGCGCACCATATACCGCCTGTTTTAAAGAAACGGGGCTGTCCGCCGAACAGCCCCGTTTCTTTTTCAGCATTTTACAGCAGGTCGGCGATCAGGCCGCGGACCGCCTCGCCGGCCAGCAGCATGCCGGCGCACGGCGGAACAAAAGACACGCTCGCCGGCACCGGCCGGCGGCCCGTCTCCTCCGCCGTCTCCGGGGCCGGCTTTCGCGGCGCCTCTGTGGAATACACGACCCGAAGGCGTTCCACGCCGAGCTTTTTGAGCTCCCGGCGCATGACGCGCGCCAGCGGGTCTCCGGACGTCTCATAGATGTCTCCGACGGCAAGCTTCGACGGGTCGAGTCTGTTGCCCGTGCCCATGGAGCTGACGATCGGCGTTCCCGCCCGGCGGCAGCCGTCGATGATCAGCAGCTTGGCCGAGACGGTGTCGATGGCGTCGAGCACGCAGTCGTACCGCGGGAAGTCAAACGCGCCGATTGTTTCAGCGGAGACGAACAGATCGTGAGCGGTCACTGCCGTGTCCGGGCAGATGTCACGGATGCGCTCGGACATGACGTCCGTCTTCCTGCGTCCGAGCGTCGAGTGCAGCGCGACGAGCTGACGGTTTAAGTTTGTCAGTCCGACCGTGTCGCTGTCGACGATTTCGATGCGGCCGACGCCCGCGCGGGCGAGGGCCTCGGCGACAAACGAGCCGACGCCGCCGAGCCCGAACAGGACGACGCGCGCGCGGCGGAGCCTGTCCACGGCCGCGCCCCCCACGAGCCTCCTGGTCCTTTCAAACTGATCCAAATTCACACGACCTTTTTCCAATCCATTGTGGTTTCAAGGTATGCATAAGCCGAGCCGCCTAGACGGTCCGGCTGAGAAGACGCGATGCGGCGGCCATGTTTTCAATAATGGGGACGCCGAACGGGCAGCGGCTTTCGCAGCTTGCGCAGCCGGTACAGTCGCCGCCGCCGTGCTCAAGCCCGGCATAATGCGAGCGGACGGAGTGCGGTATATTTGCCGTATCGAGCCGGGCGATATCCAGATACTTGTTGACGGCGGCAATGTCTATGCCTGCCGGACAGGGCTGGCAGTGGCTGCAGTACACGCAGTTGCCCCGGAAATCGTTGCGCAGCGTCCCGAGAACCGGGGTGTAATCCCGCTCGCCTTCGCTTAAATCAAAGTAGCGCACCGCATCGAGCACCTCCGCTCCGGTCTGGCAGCCAAGCAGCACGCTGGAAACCGCCGGGCGTGTCAGGGCATAGTGTATGCACTGCGCGGCGGTCATGGGCTTTTTAAACGGCGTGTGCTCGGCCGACAGCAGCTTGCCGGAGCCGAGCGTTTTCATGACGGTGATGCCGATCCCCTTCTGCTCGCAAAGCTTGTACAGGGCGGCGCGCCTGGGGTCGATCCCCCGGAAGGCCGCCGAACCGAAGCCCTCGTGCAGCTCGTTTAGGACATTTATTTCGGCCGGGTACAGGTCGAACGCCAGATTGATGCTGAATAAAAGCATCTCCGGCAGTCCGGTCCCGATGACGCGCGCCGCCATCCCGGGATTGTGGGAGCTGAAGCCGATATGGCCGATGTCCCCCTGCTGCTTCAGCCGCTGGACATAGTCGGCAAAACCCGTGTTGAAAACGCCGTCATAATCCTTTTCGGAATCGATGAAAAACATCATGCCAAAGTCGATATAGCCGCCGAATAGGCGCAGGAGCTCTTCAAAGTACCGCCGGACCACCGGCAGGTCCCGGCTGATATCGTATTGGTAGTTTATATCCGTTGAGCCGATATGTCCCTGTATCATGACCTCATGACGGCGGTTTCCGAGCGCTTTGGCGATATTTTCCCGGATCTCCCTGCCCGGCATAAACAGATCGAGCAGATTGACCTTCTGCTCAAGCGCCGTGTCGATTGTCTCCCGGACCTGCTCATAGGGCTTGCCGTCCAGCTGCTCGCAGCCCAGACCGATCACGCCGGCCTTCCGCCCCGTTTTTCCGATTTCCCTGTAGACCATGTTGCGCTCCCGTCCCGGCGTTTGGGCGTCTTTCTCCCTCGCCGACGATTGTGAACCTACGGATTCAGCCACTGGATAAACGCCGTCTTGTCCCGGCGGTTATAGCCCGCCCGTTCGTAAAACCGGAACGTGCTCTCAAGCTTCGAGCCCGTCATCAGCATGAGCTTGTAGCAGTTTTCGCGGATCGCGAGCTCCTTGGCGAACTCAAGGCAGGCGGTGGCCAGCCCCCTGTTGCGGTGCGCAGCGTCCGTGACGACGTTTTCGATCAGCGCGAAGGGACGCCGGTCGCGGGTCAGGCACGGGATTACGACGCACACGCAGGAGGAGACGAGCTCGCCGTCCTCCTCGGCTACGATGACGTGATGGCCGGCGTCGGCCAGCACGCGTTCCCACAGCTCGGACGCCTCCGGTCCCGACGCGGGCCCGGCAACGCCGTGCAGCTGCGCGTAAAGCCTCATCAGGCCGCCGAAATCGCCGGCCTTTGCCTCCCGGATCAGCATATGTCCCACCACTCTAAACTTATTTCAGAAACGTCTCTTCGACCGCCGCTGCCAGCTCCTTCGCCATTTTCCTGTTGAAATGCGTGCTGTCGACCGTGACGGCCAGCCCCCGGCGCTTCGACACCATCATGGAAAACGGCAGGATCGTCGTGACAAGCGCGTCTGCAACGCTCCACCAGAGCGACTTGTTCAGCTCGTAGGAGCCGGTATTGCCGCCTTTGAGCCTGTGTTCGAGCTGCCGCAGGCTCAAATACGCAATGCCGTATTTATCGCAAAGGTCCCAGATCACGGCGTCGTACCGCTCCATCGTCCGGTTGACGGCGGCCGCCGTGTTTTCTATGAGCGGAAGCCCGATGACGCCGACCTTCTTGCCCCGGCTGAGCAGCAGCTCAAGCAGCGCCTCGTAGTCGGCCGCGAAGCTCCCGAAGCTTTCGCAGGGCACGCAGCCGCGCGTCTTCTCCCGTACGGCGACGATCTTTTTTATGATGGGCGAACGATTGTTCAGCACGTACAGGAGGACGTCGTTTGTCCCGATCTCAACGATGTACTGTCCGACGTCGGCAAAGCGCGGGTCGTCCAGCATCCTCTTCAGCCGGTTTGTCATGCCGAGCAGGGTGTCCCCGCCGACGCCCCTGTTTAAGAGCTTTGATTTGTCGCGCAGATAACGCCAATAGGAAACGCCCGGCAGCCCCGCGGTCAGGCTGTCCCCGAAAATCGCTGTCCTCATACTGTCTCTTGACCCCGTTTTACGCTTTTTATCCCCGTCAGCATACCATTTTTTACTGCGGATGAAAAGGTCTCTCTTTTTTCAGCGGATTTGCATTTCTGTTTTAAAATACCCGGGTCATTGACCGGAGACGGCCGCCTGAAGGACGGCGTTGACCACGGGACCCGCCGAGTGGCTGCCGCCGCCGCCGTTTTCGACAACGGCCACAAACGCGAGCGGATAATCCTGGTTTGTGATGAACCCGACAAACCACGCGTGCGGCGCGGCGCCGCCGCCGACCTCCGCCGTCCCCGACTTGGCGTACAGCTCCAGGCCGGGAAAGTTGTCCTGCCCGTACGTCTTGTAGACGTTATAGTTCATCATCGTGGCGAGCTTGTCCGCCGTGTCGCCGCTCATGAGGCGCTCCGAGCCGGCCGGAAAAACCGAACCGAGACCAGACGGCTTCAAAAGCGTCATGTCGACCGCCCGTCCGCCGTTGGCTATGGCGCACATCAGGCGCAGCATGGCGGCCGGGCAGACCGTGTCCTCATACTGCCCGATGCCGGACCAGGCCAGATAGGACGTATCGTCGCCCGCCGCCGTGAAATTCCCGGCGGCCGTTTGGATCCCGTCGATCTCAAGGCTTTCCGTCAGGCCGAGTTTTTCGGCGTAGCGCGCCAGCGTGTCGCCGCCCAGCTCGAGCGCGAGCTCGCCGAACGCGCTGTTGCACGAGACGGCCAGCGCGTCCTCGATCTTGAGCTCGCCGTGCACGCCCGAGCACGTAACGGTCTCCCCGCCGACGCCGAGCCCGCCGTCGCAGTCAAAGACCCGGTCGTACAGGCCGTCGAGGTTCTCAATGGCCGCGGCGAGCGTGA
>CAYMLM010000180.1:0-6308 GCA_964391385.1 uncultured Papillibacter sp. | reverse complement strand
CGAGACGCCGTCATCCGAAGCCCCCGCTTCGCAGGCGCCGGCCTCGGAAGCGCCGGCGGCGACAACGGAGGACTCCGGCGCATTCGTCATCCCGGCCGTTGATTTCCGGGCGCCGACAGACCCCTTCTCCAGAGAAGCGTATAAGATCGTCAATCTGAACATCTTCCAGACACCGTTCGGCGCTTTTATGGATGAATGCTATATCCAGCTCGGCGAAAAACTCAATTACACCTACACCATTCTCAGCTCCAACGCCGATATTGACAACTTTATGACCAACATCGAAACCTGCGCGGCGCAGGATTACGACGGTATGATACTTCAGGGCGATTTCACAACACAGGACCGCATCTTTGAAATCGTGGAAGAAAACAACATCAAGTTCATACCCGGCCTTTCCCCCTTTGTGGATGCCGACAACAATTATGTCATGTCCTCCGTCGTTATGGACAGCTACGACCTCGGCGGCGATGCCCTGCAGTTCATGGTCGACAATTTCGGCAAATATGCCGACGGCTCGATTGACATTTCGGAGATCGGTTTTATAACGATTACCTTCTCCACCGTGACGGACCTCAATGCCCGCGTCGACGGCGCGCTTGCCAGATATACCGAGCTTTATCCCGAGCTTGTTGAAACGAACTTCTTTGCCAATGATACGGTCAATGCCGGCGTCAACGCCGTCACCGCCCAGGCAGCCTATGATACCGTCGCCCCCACCGTCTCGGGCCACCCCGAAATGAAGGGCTGGATCGTGTTCGGCTCCGTTGAGGACTTTGCCGCGGGCGCGGCGCGCGCCCTGGAGGATCTCGGCAAGCAGGGCGCCGCCGTTGTTACCTCCTGCGCCGCCACAACGCTCATGAACGAATGGAATAACGGCTATGAGGGCGTTTGGGTCGCCGGTATCGATACGCCCCCGGTACAGTGGGCGGACGCTACGGTGAACGGTCTTCTGGCCATTATCGACGGCACCGCAACACCCGAAACACTGTGGGAAAACCTCAGAGAGGCCGGACAGACGTATACTGTCATCAAGCTGCCGTACACCGTTGTCGAAAAGGAATTCTACAAGGAATACGAGGCGGCCTGCAATAATTATGTAAACGACCAATATCCCGGTTGACAACACTTTTGCTTTCTTCTATATTTCTCTTCTTCATTTTCCACCAGTTTGAGCGGAGATGGCGCGCCAAAAGCGCGCCATCTCCGCTTTAACAGGAATGACTTTTTACGGCAACGGCCGTCGCGCGTATTCCTTGGGTCGCCAGCCGTCGAGCGGCAGCCGCTGCATTGCGCCGAAAATTTTGTTTTTGATGTCCGGGTACTGCGCGCTGAGGGTTTTGATGAGCGTTTTGACCTCCTCGCGCTTTGATTTGCCGTTCATCGGACAGGTGTTTTCGATCACGGGCAGACGATGGCGCCGGATAAGCCCCGAGATCGTACCCTCACCTGCGTATAAAAGCGGCCGGATCTGCGTGACGCCCGACCGGCTCATATACGTGACGGGTTCGAAGCAGCCAATACGCCCCTCGAAAAAAAGCGACATCACAAACGTTTCAACCGCGTCGTCAAAGTGGTGCGCGAGCGCGACCTTTTTGATCCCCAGATCAGCCGCCAGCTCGTTGAGCGCGCCGCGGCGCATCTTAGAGCAGAGCGCGCACGGGTTTTTCTCCATGCGCTCTTCAAAAATGAGCTTGCCGATCTCTGACTCCTGCAGCGTAAACGGCACCTCGAGGCGTTCGCACAGCTCCCGGACAGGCGTGAAGTCCATCCCCTCGAATCCCAGCGACAGGGTTACGGCGTGCAGCTTGAACTGCTTCGGATAATAGAAGCTGAGGCTTTTGAGCGCGCACAGCAGCGCGACGGAGTCCTTGCCGCCCGATACGCACACTGCGATTGTCTCGCCGTCCGCGATCATGTCGTAGTCCTCCACGCAGCGCCGCACGAGTCCGGCCAATTTATTCATAATAACCTCCCATGCGCACCGCGCACAAATCTTTATTGATGTATTCCTCCGCGTTTGGAACTTTGTCCGTCTTCTTTGGTTGACGCGTCAGCGCTCGAAGCGGACAGTACTGTTCACGTGAAACCACGCGCGAACAAAGCAAGAGCGTGCGAAAAGTAAAAACGAACCGGAGCATTTTAAAGTTATTCAGAGCAAATTGAAGCATTTGCGAGTTCATCAAGAGATAAATTAAAATACTATTGACTTCGTTCTGACGTTGTGTTATAAAAATAAGGCACTGTAAAATCGGGGAACACTCATTATTGTACGTGCCCCGGCCTTTTTTGTCAAAACTAAACTGTCATATGGAGGATAGATCATGTCAACAACTCTGGCTAAAAAGGAGACCGTTTCACGCAAATGGTACATCCTTGACGCGGGCGGCAAGCCGCTCGGCCGCACGGCTGCCCAGGCGGCCGTCATACTGCGCGGCAAGCACAAACCGACGTATACGCCGAACGTCGACTGCGGCGACTACGTCGTCATCATCAACGCGTCCGAAGCTGTCCTGACGGGAAACAAGCTTCAGCAGAAGGTCTACCGCCGCCACAGCGGCTGGGTCGGCGGGCTCAAGGAAATCCAGTACAAGAAGCTGATGGCCGAGCGCCCCGAATTCGCCATGGAGCTGGCCGTCAAGGGCATGATGGCCAAAAACAATCTAAACCGCAACGCCCTCAAGCGCCTGCGCGTTTTCAAAGACGCCGAGCATAAGCACATCGCGCAAAAACCAACGGTCTGGACTCAGGAATAAGGGAGGCACACTGAATGTATACAAGTAAAAAGCCTTATATGTACGGCACCGGCAGAAGAAAATCCTCCGTGGCCCGAGTCCACCTTTTCCCCGGCGGGACCGGCGCCATCACCATCAACGGCCGCGACATCGACGACTACTTCGGCCTTGAGACGCTCAAGCTCATCGTCCGCCAGCCGCTCGTCACGACGAACACGGCCGCCAAGGTCGATATCTCCGCGAAAGTCGTCGGCGGCGGGGTCACCGGACAGGCCGGCGCAATCCGCCACGGCATCGCCCGCGCCCTTCTGCAGGTCGACGAGAGCTACCGCACGGCCCTCAAGGCCGCCGGTTTCCTCACGCGCGACCCCAGGATGAAAGAGCGCAAAAAATACGGCCTCAAGGCCGCGCGCCGCGCGCCCCAGTTCTCAAAGAGATAATCTGCAGGATTTTCAAAGAATCTCAATTATATATGAGAGGCTCGACGCTGCTACAGCGCCGGGCCTTTTTCTGTAACGTGAGCTCTTGTTTTTACCGTGCTAGTACTAGACTCATTGATTAGCTTCGAGGAATCATTTACGAAAAGGATCACCTTGCGAGGCGGCAGGCCGAGAGCTTTTATGTTCAAAAAAGCCACGGGGGCGGCTTTTTCGTTAACCTGATGAGAGCACCGTCATCTGTCGACGGCGCTCTTTTTCACGAGCTTGTTGCGCTGGCACGTGTTCTGTACAGTCGCACTGAAATATGGGATATTGTGGACCGTAAAAAAGTTTTATGATACTATTACGTTATAAATCGTCCTTATGTACCCAAGCGATAGAGCGGATTGTTAATCATCTTTTAGCCATTGTTAAACCAGCAATCTCTTTCTTAATTGCACTATTTCATGCAATTCATGTCAACGTTGCACTATTTCAACGTGCTATGGAGAACCAGCGTGTTATTTTGATTTAAACAAAATCGAGGAGGGGTCTCAATGTGGGACGCAGCTTTATACGACAAACGAAGCAGAGAGCGGCGGCAGCCGTCTGCCGATCTTGCCGCCCGGCTTGCCGGGCGGGCGTACGGCCGTGTCCTGGACATCGGCTGCGGAACAGGCCTGAGTACGATGATCCTGCGGGAGCGATGGCCTTCGGCCGAAATCACCGGCGTTGATTTGTCCTTCGAAATGCTGGATCAGGCGCGGCGGACGGACGACTCGGTCGTGTGGCTGCAGCGGGACTGCAGCCGGCCGCTCGATGACCTCGGACGATTCGACCTCGTCTTCTCCAACGCTTTTTTACAGTGGCTGTCCGATCAGGAGGGATTTTTGAGAAATACGCGAGACCTGCTTGCCGAGGACGGCATCCTGGCCGTGCAGCTGCCGGACTTCCTGAGCATGCCGGCAAACGAGAGCATCCTGAAAGCCGCCGAAGCGTACGCGGGCACGTTTGAAGGCATCGAGCGCGAATTGTTCAGCAACCGGGACATTGAGGAATACTATGATATTCTCACGCGCTATTATAGCGGCGCGGAGGTCTGGCGGACCGGCTATTATCACGTTATGGACTCGCATGAAGCCATCCTTGAGTTTATAAGGGGGACGGCCTTGCGGCCATACCTCCAAAGGCTGGAGACCGGCGAGTCCGACATTTTTCAGCGAAGGATCCTCCTTGGGCTCAAAGACCGCTATCCGGTACGGTCGGACGGGAAAATCCTTTTCGAGTTTAAACGCATTTTTTTCACGGCGCGGCGGTAAAGTCACTCTACCGACATTCGCGTTCCGCCGGCAGCCGCCGGGCAGTCATCGGCTCCCGCCGAAAGTCAGTAGAAAAGACGACAGCATTCTATGCTGTCCAACGCCGTCTTTTGTGCCAACCCAGTTTTTGTTAAACGTTGGACTTTTCGTCTTACATTTGCTATAGTTGCTACGATACAGACATTCTCACAGCGGATAAGCTTCTGTCTTCCAAACTTTTAATAGAATTAAGTGTACTCAAAAAATCAAAGCGTAAACAAAGTGCTGATTCGGCTTAAAGCCTTACAGAGTTTCCGTCGCGCATGACGGAAATAAAATTAAACCCGTCATTTCCGGGGAACAGCGCTGCGGAAATGACACGTCTCATGACGGCTGCGGCTGACAGCCGTCATGCAAGCTTCTTGTCGACAAGGCCTTCTGGGCTTTGCCGACAGCCTGAAAAATCGGACTTCGGTCTTTTTCTTTAAGGGAATGTGAGATGACGGAGACGAAAATCCAGACACATACATATATGCCCGGGCTTGACGGCCTGAGGGCTCTGGCTGTTTTCGCGGTAATCGCGTACCATCTGAACCTGCCTTTTTTGCCCGGAGGTTTTCTGGGTGTTACGCTGTTCTTTGTGCTTTCGGGCTATCTCATCACCGATCTGCTTTTGTCGGAGTGGCGTCTGAAGGGACGAATCGATTTTAAAAACTTCTTTATACGTCGCGGAAAAAGGCTTCTGCCGAGTGTGTGTGTTTTACTGATCTGCCTGTCCGCGTATGTTACGGTCTTCCAGCCCGAGCTGCTGGCCACTATAAAATCAGAGCTCCTGTCGTCCGCGCTCTTTTTCAGCAACTGGTGGTACATCTTCACGGATGTGCCCTACTTCGGCTCGTATGCCACGCCCCGTCTTCTGACACACTTATGGTCGCTGGCTGTCGAGGCGCAGTTTTATGTCGTATGGCCTTTTCTGTTATTCCTTGGCCGGAGGTATCTCAAAAAGAAATGGATGCAGATCGCGGTAACAGCCGCCGTCACCGTGCTCTCGGCCCTTCTCATGGCCGCGCTGTTCAGGCCGGGTACCGACCCGAGCCGCGTCTATTACGGCACGGATACCCGCGCGTTCTCGCTGCTGCTCGGCGCCCTGCTGGCCTTCGTGTTTCCCGGCAGTCAGCTCGCGCAGCCGGAGCAAAAAAAGAGCACGCTCATCCTTACAGATATCGTCGGCTTTATGGCTCTGGCCTCGATCCTGTTCATGTCGTATTACATAACGCAGTATGACGACTTTCTCTATTTCGGAGGCATGTTCGTGTTTTCCGCGGCATCCGCGCTGCTCATCGGCGCGGCCGCCAATCCTTTTACGGTCATCGGAAAAGTCTTCAGCGTGAAACCGCTGAGATTTCTCGGCATGATATCCTACGGCATATACCTGTGGCATTTTCCGATCATCGCGCTGACGAACGCTCTGGTCCCGTCAACCAGGATCAATGTCGTGTTGTGCGTTCTTCAGATCGCCGCGTCTATCCTGCTGGCATCCGCCTCCTATTACCTGATTGAAAAACCGATACGCAGGGGCAAAATCCTTGAATCGATCAAAAGCAAAAGCTATAAGGATTTCATTGCGAAATGTCTGCGCGCGCCCTGGCGGATCAAAACGGCCGCCTCGCTGGCGGTCGTTCTGCTACTTATATCGGGCGTGGGTATCCTGCTTCCTCGGGCGGCGCCGGTCTCCGCGGAAGAAGACCTGAGCGCGCTGCCTTCAACGCTCCTCATCGTCCCCCAGGGAAATTCAGGACCGCCGGCTGACCCCGCACAGCCGGCAGACCCCTCGTCGTCAAGCCCGACGCCGGAAT
>CAYMLM010000179.1:0-6378 GCA_964391385.1 uncultured Papillibacter sp. | reverse complement strand
GGGATTGTCCTTTCGGAACAATTATCGTCCACATCGGAATCACCCTTTCTGTCTATAATATACTGCGTTCAAACTGTTTTGTCAAGTTGATTTGTCTATTATCTCTAATATTTGTCCATTCTGCCGATGAGCCGGCTTGCCTCATGCAGAAAATAATGATACCATGCGGGTAATATCCGCGTCCTCGGACGGCGGAACCCTGCATAAACGTATGAAACGCGCGCGTGAAGGAGTACAGACAGATGCTTAAATTGTCAGATATCAGAGTGCCCGCCGCGTCCGTCGGCGAGCCGCGCGCACAGATTGCTTCCCTGCTCGGCATACCTGAGAGCGACTTAAAAACCGTGACGATCCTGAAAAAAAGCGTCGACGCGCGCCGGAAGGGCGACGTCGCGTTTATCTGTACGGCAGCTGTCGAGACCGACGGCGAAGCGCGGCTTCTGAAGACAAAACCGCAGCTCGTGACGCCGTACACGCCGCCCGAGCCGTATCGCTTCCCGTACAGGGGGATGCAAAGCGCCGAGCCGGTCGTTGTCGTCGGGATGGGGCCGGCCGGGCTTTTCGCCGCGCTGTGCCTGGGACGTGCCGGACTCCGGCCTGTTGTCCTCGAGCGCGGAAAGCCCGTCGGAGAACGCGCCGCCGATGTGGAGCGCTTCTGGAAGACGGGCGCGCTCGACGCGCGCTCAAACGTCCAGTTCGGCGAGGGCGGCGCGGGCACGTTTTCAGACGGGAAGCTGACAACGGGCATCCGCGACGAGCGCATCCCTTTTGTCTTAAAAACGCTGGTCGATTTCGGAGCGCCGGAGGATATTGCGTACCTGTCGAAGCCGCACATCGGCACCGACCGGCTGCGCGCCGTCGTCGCGTCCATGCGGCGGGAACTGCTGGAGCTCGGCTGTGACATCCGCTTCGGCCATCGCCTGGACGGCCTGGGCGTCGAAAACGGACGCCTGAGGGAAATCTTTATCTCCCACCCCGGCCGCTCTTACGCGCTGAAAACGCACCGTCTGATTCTCGCGCCCGGCAACAGCGCGCGCGATACGTTCAAAATGCTTTTGGACAGCGGTGTCAGGCTGTCTCCCAAGAACTTTTCCATCGGCGTGCGCATCGAGCATCTGCAAAGCGAGATCGACCTTTCGCAATACGGAAAAGCCGCCACGCTCGGCACGCTGCCGGCGTCCGACTACAAGCTGGCCGCCCATCTGAAAAATGGCCGGAGCGTCTATACCTTCTGCGTCTGTCCCGGCGGGCGCGTGATCGCCGCCGCGTCGGAAGACGGCCATCTCGTCACGAACGGGATGAGCCTGTATGCCCGCGACGGCGAAAACTGCAACGGCGGCCTGCTGGTTTCCGTTACGCCGGCCGACTTCGCTGCCGCAGCGTCCGACGCCGCCACCCCAGAGGCCGCCTTGGCGGGCGTGGCGTTCCAGCGCCGGCTCGAGCGCGCCGCCTTCCTGCGCGGCGGCGGGGATTACCGCGCCCCGGCGCAGCTGGTCGGCGATTTTTTAAGCGCCCGGCCGTCGCGCGGGCACGGACGCGTCGTCCCGACGTACCTGCCCGGCGTCATGTGGTGCGACCTGCGCGGCGTCCTGCCGCCGTTTGTCAGCCAGGCGCTCTCCGAGGCGCTGCCGCAAATGGATCGGCGCATCAGGGGCTTCTCGCACCCCGAAGCCGTTTTAACGGCGGTCGAGACGCGCAGCTCATCGCCCGTCCGGATCGACAGGCTCGCTTACGAGTCAGTCAGCCTCAAGGGCCTGTATCCCTGCGGCGAGGGTTCGGGTTACTCGGGCGGCATCATGTCCGCCGCGGTCGACGGCATCCTCGCCGCGGAAGCGCTGTGCGGCAACGCGCCGGACGCTTCGTTTCAATAAAGACGAAGGTTTTACATTTTCTAACGATGTTATCCATATTCGACAAAATCAGCTCTCCTTTTTGTCCGTATTGTGCAATTGTGCGTTCAAATTAGTTAAAATTTTAACGTTAATCTATTGCTTTTTTCGTATCGAGGGTTTAATATAGGTACTTGGTGTGGGTAGAACAAAGAACATCCAGGCTGAAAAGGGCAAATTAACGGTCAAAGGAGAACAGAAATGAGCACGACGCAAAATCACTTAAGCAACTGCTGCGCCGTTACGGATGAAGAGCTGCTCCGGGGCATCCGTCAGCTCGCAGCAAACTACAAGGGCAAAGAAGGCAGCCTAATTCAGGTACTACATATGGTACAGGGCTTGTGCGGTTTCCTGCCGCTCAATGTTCAGAAAATCGTCGCTGAAGAGCTTGAGCTCCCCCTTTCCACGGTTTCGGGAGTCGTCAGCTTCTACTCCTTCTTTGCAACAAAGCCGCGCGGAAAGCATACCATCCGCGTCTGCATGGGCACGGCCTGTTATGTCCGGGGCGGCGTGAGCATCGTTGAGGAACTCGAAAAACTTCTGCATATTCAAGCCGGAGGCACAACGGAAGACGGCGTCTTCACGTTTGAGATCGCCCGCTGCATCGGCTCGTGCGGCCTGGCTCCGGCTATGCTGATAGATGACACGGTTTACCCGGAGGTTAAAGCCGCGGAGCTGCCCGGCATACTCGAGCCGTGGTATCACAAGTGAGGAAGGTGCAACTATGAGTAAAAACATGATTAAGAGCAGGCAGGACCTTCTGAAGCTTCGCGATTTCATCCGGGAGCAAATCGGATCCTTCAAAAAATGCGTCTATGTGTGCGGCGGCGCCGGCTGCGTCTCCTCCCACTGCGACGAGATCGTCGAAGCGCTCAAGCGCTCGGTCGAGCGGGCGGGACTGGAAAAGGAAGTGCGGATCGTCGTCACGGGCTGCATCGGCCTGTGCGCGCAGGGTCCCTGCATGGTCGTCGACAGCGTCGGGGGGAACGGCCCGGACGGCGTCTTCTACGGCAAGCTCACCCCCGAGAAGGTGCAGACCATCGTCACGAGTCACCTGAAGGGCGGCGAGATCGTCACGGGGCTTTGCTACTACGACGAGGAGAAAGCCGCGTATCAGCCGTATATGAAGGACATAGGCTTTTTCTCCGAACAGGTCAAAATCGCTCTGAGAAACTGCGGCAGGGTGGATTTCAGCTCCATTGAGGACTACATAGCAAACGACGGTTATCAGGCGCTGGCTAAAGTCCTGCTGGATCTGGGCCGCGAAAAGACGGTCCAGGAAATGATCGACTCGGGCCTTCGCGGGCGCGGCGGCGCGGGCTTCCCCACAGGCATCAAGTGGCAGTCCGGCATGAAGGCGCCGGGCGACGAAAAATATATGATCTGCAACGCCGACGAGGGCGACCCGGGCGCCTTTATGGACCGCAGCGTCCTGGAGGGCGATCCCCACAGCGTCATCGAGGCTCTGGCCGTCGCGGGCTATTCCATCGGGGCGGCACAGGGGTATGTCTATGTCCGCGCGGAGTATCCGCTGGCGGTCGAGCGGCTCGGCAACGCCATTGATCAGGCCCGCGAATACGGGCTCCTGGGGAAAAACATCTTCGGCACCGATTTCTCCTTTGACATTGAAATCCGCATCGGCGCGGGCGCGTTCGTCTGCGGCGAAGAAACGGCGCTCATCAACTCCATCGAGGGCCGCCGGGGCGAGCCGAGGCAGAAGCCTCCCTTCCCGTTCCAGGCCGGCCTGTGGCAAAAACCGACGATCATCAACAACGTCGAGACGCTGGCCAACGTGCCGGCGATCATCCTGAACGGCGCCGAGTGGTTTGCGTCCTACGGCGTCGGCAAAAGCCGCGGCACGAAGGTCTTCGCGCTCGCCGGCGACATCGTCAACTCCGGCATCATCGAAATCCCGATGGGCATGACGCTCCGGAACATCATTTATAAGATGGGCGGCGGGATGAAGGACGGCAAGGCCTTCAAGGCCGTCCAGTCCGGCGGACCTTCCGGAGGGTGCCTGACGTCCGACCATCTGGACGTCTCCGTCGACTACGAGAGCCTTTCCGAAATGGGCGCGATCATGGGCTCGGGCGGCCTGATCGCGATGGACGAGAACACGTGCCTTGTCGACACGGCCAGGTACTTCATGGAGTTCGTGCAGGACGAGAGCTGCGGCCACTGCGTCCCCTGCCGCAACGGCACGAAACGCATGCTGGAGCTGCTTTTGAAGATCACCTCCGGGCGCGGCGAGATGGCGGACCTGGATGAGCTCAAGGAGCTTGCCGAGATTGTCGGCGACACGGCCATGTGCGGGCTCGGCCAGACAGCCCCGAACCCCGTGCTCACGACGCTCAAATACTTCGGGGACGAGTACCTCGCGCACGTTGTGGACAAACGCTGTCCCGCGCACATCTGCAAATCCCTGACCACCTACAGCATCGACCCGGACAAATGCCGCGGCTGCACGGCCTGCGCCAAGAAGTGTCCTGTCGGCGCGATCAGCGGCGAGCTGAAGAAACCGCACACAATAGACACGGAAAAATGCATCAAGTGCGGCGTCTGCAAGGACGTGTGCAAGTTTGACGCAGTCATTTATTAAAGGAGGGCAGAAATATGCTGGAACTGACAATCAACAACAAGAAAGTCTCTGCCCCTGACGGCTCAACGATCCTCCAGGCCGCGAAACTGGCCGGGATCAAGATCCCGACGCTCTGCAACCTTCCCGGCATCCACACAAACGGTTCGTGCCGCATGTGCGTGGTTGAGGTCGAAGGCCAGAAAAAACTGATGGCCTCCTGCATCGTCAAGGCGCAGAACGGCATGGTCGTCAGGACAAACACCGACCGGGTGCAGAAAGCCAGAAAGATCATATACGATCTCATCATCGCAAACCACCCGCAGGACTGCACCTACTGTCAGCGAAACCAGAACTGTGAGCTGCAGGAGCTTGGTTATACGCTCGGCATCACCAGCGCGCGGATTCCCAACAAGTCGACGCCGGAGCAGCTGGACGTCACGCCGTCCATCACGCGCGACCCGTCCAAATGCGTCCTCTGCCGCCGCTGCGTGACGGCCTGCAACGAGGTCCAGGGCGTCGGCGCCATCGGCAGCCAGAACAGGGGCTTCGATACGACAATCTCTCCGGCGATGGGCCTGCCTCTCGAGGACGTCAACTGTACGATGTGCGGCCAGTGCGCCGCCGTGTGCCCGACAGGCGCCATTATCGAAACCGATGCGACCGCCAAGGTCTGGGCGGCGCTTGCCGACCCGACAAAGCGCGTGGCCGTCCAGGTGGCTCCGGCCGTTCGCGCCGCGCTCGGCGAGGAATTCGGGATGCCGGTCGGCTCGCGCGTCACCGGCAAAATGGCCACTGCCCTGCACGACCTCGGCTTTGACGATGTCTTCGACACGAATTTCGCAGCCGACCTCACCATCATCGAGGAAGGCACGGAGCTCCTCGGCCGCCTCAAGGCCGCTTTGACGGGCGGAAAGGCCGACCTGCCGATGATCACGAGCTGCTCGCCCGGCTGGATCAAGCACATCGAGCACGCCTTCCCCAATCAGCTTGACCATCTGTCCAGCTGCAAGAGCCCGCACACGATGCTCGGCGCTCTCATCAAGAGCTATTACGCCGAAAAGGTGGGCGTGCCGGCCAAGGACTTTTACGTCGTCTCCGTCATGCCCTGCACGGCGAAGAAATACGAGATCATACGCCCCGAGATGCAAAACGACGGGTATCCCAACGTCGACGCGGTCATCACAACGCGCGAGCTGGCGCGCATGATCAAGACGGCCGGCATCGATTTTGTCAATCTCCCGGACGGTGACTTCGACTCGCCGCTGGGCCTGTCCTCCGGCGCGGCCGACATTTTCGGCGTCACGGGCGGCGTCATGGAAGCGGCGCTCAGGACGGTCTACGAGCTCACGACGGGCCGCGAGCTGCCCTTTGAGAACCTGCACGTCACACCCATCGTGGGCCTTGACAACATCAAGGAAGCGTCCGTCAAGTTTGAAAACGTCAAGCCCGAGTATTCCTTCCTCGAAGGCGTCACGGCGCGCGTGGCGGTCACAAGCGGCCTGAAGAATGCCGATGTCCTGCTCAAGCAGATCGAGGACGGCACGAGCCCGTACCACTTCATTGAGATCATGGCCTGCCCGGGCGGGTGCATCAACGGCGGCGGACAGCCCCGCATGGCCGGCAAGCCCGAGGATTACAGGTCTTTGCGCATGAAGGCCATCTACGAAGAGGACGAGAGCAAGACGCTGAGGAAATCCCACGACAATCCGTTTATTCAATCGCTCTACTCGGAGTATCTGCACGAGCCCAACGGCCATATCCCCCACCATCTGCTGCATACGGCGTATACCAAGCGCGGCAACTTCAACGAGTTCATCGAAGACTAATATCAAACGATCCCCCGCCGGAAAGGCGGGGGATTGTTCTAGACTGTCGAAAAAGCCGCGGACGGCTCTTTCGACAAAATTAGAT
>CAYMLM010000178.1:0-6437 GCA_964391385.1 uncultured Papillibacter sp. | reverse complement strand
ACCCTATCCTACACTCTTTCCCTACACGACGCTCTTCCGATCTCGATCTTCTGGTACTCCAGATACGCCTCAGCCTGCGCCAGCTGGTTCTGGATGATCTCGATGGAATAGGCCTCGGCGTCCGCCAGGGCCTTCGCCGCGTCGGCCTCAGCCTGCGCGTTGACGACCTTCTGCTCGGCCTCGATCTTGATCCGGTTGAGGTCCTGCTCGGCCTTGAGGGCCTCCTGCTGCGCTGTCTGCTTGGCCTCGATGGCGGCATTGAACGACTCGGAGAAGCTGAGGTCCGTGATGTTAAACACCTCGATGACGAGCCCGTAGGAGCCGATCTTTTCCGATAGCTTATCGCTGATCCCCTGGCTGACAAGCTGGCGCTTCGTTATGAGCTCCTCGGCGCTGTACTGCGCGGTGACGGCCTTGACGGACTCCTGGATGGCGGGGACGATGATGATGTCCTGATAGCCGTACCCGACCGTGCGGTAAAGCACCGGCGCGTTGCTGTCCACGACGTGGTAGTTGACGACGATGGTCGTCGAAATGGTCTGAAGGTCCTTGGACGCCGCGGCGCAGATCGCTTCGACCTTCTGGGTCTTCGTATTGATTTTCGACACGCTCGTCACGAAGGGAATGACCGTATGTAAGCCTTCGTAAAGCGGTTCGTCCCGCACCGCGCCGAATACCGACACGACGCCGACCGTCCCCGACGCGACGGTTATGACGCTGGAAAAAGCGGTAATCAGTACGAACAGCAGGATAATACCCGCGATAACGAACCCTCTAATTTTTTTGCTCCTGGGCTGTACAACCGTGCCCTGCATATATATCACATCCCGTTTCAGATTTGCTTTGATTATACCAGCAAAAATCAAAGTCCGTCAACACATTCGGCAGACGGCGCCTTTTCGGACATGATCTGCCTCGTTTATCAGCCGTCCGCGCCATCGGACAACGGCCGTCAATAGCGCTCAAAGTATTCCGCTTACCGGGCACAGGCGTGTCCCTTTTCAGGCGTACCGAATCGAATTTCAGGATTTTCTATAGCCAAAAGCTTCGAAAAATGTAATTTTTGAACCTTTTGCTAAATCCTGGCCGTCAGGCTTACGATTTAATAAACAGATACTGTCGTGGACTATTCTCCCGGCAGCTGCCGGGACTGCTTGGTATTTGTACGTTTTTTGATTATCTGAGGAGGGGGCATTTATGTCTGTTTTTAAAAACCTGAACGTGTCGATCAAATTATGGCTAATCGTCATACCCGCTGTGTTGGCGCTGGCAGGCCTGCTGTGGCTGTTTGTCACGCGTTCAAACGAGATACAAAGCGAGTCGAAGGCCGTTTTGTATGACGAGGTGTTTGTCAGCACGGCACTGATCTTAAACGCCGACCGCGATTTCTATCAGGCCGCCGTCGCGGAAAAAGAACTGTATCTGAACGATGAGCTCACGGCCGAGGAGCGGGAGACACTGCTCGCCGATTTCGACGAGAACGCGCAGCAGACACTCGACAGGATCACCGAGGCCATGGGCAATCTCTCGGACAACGAGGCGCTGTATTCCGGGTTCAAGCATCCGAACGCCGGCGTGTCGCTGTCGGAGCTGTATTCCGATTTCAGCAAGAATTTCAACTTGTGGAAATACGCATACGTCAATAAGATGGGTCGGGGCGACATGGCGGCGCATCTTTCGTATTTCGACCAGGCCAGGGAGGAAATCAACCTGATGACGGAGCTCCTGGAGGACTACGCGAACGTCAAATCGGCCCAAATGGCCGACGACGTCCGAAGCAGCGTCACGGTCTCGGTCGCCGTCATTTCCGCCGTCGTGCTGCTCATTGTCTTCCTGTCGGTCGTCATCCTCTTCTATCTGAGAAACAACATCCGATACATCACGAAAGTCAGCCAGCGCATTGCCGGCGGCGAGCTGTCCGTCGAGCTCGACCGGAAGCGTCTGAGTCAGGACGAGCTCGGCAGACTGTGCGCCGCGACGGGCGAGATCCTCCGCCAGCTCAACGCTTATGCCGATTATATCAAAGAGATCACCGACACGCTTGAGGCAATGGCGCAAGGCGACATGCGCATCCGGCTACGTCAGGATTACGCCGGCGGATTCTCGGTGATCAAGGAGGCCTTCGTCAAGCTCTCCGAGGGCCTGGGCGGGACGCTGCAGATGATCCGGTCGGCCTCGGAGCAGGTCAACGGCGGCGCGTCCATGATCGCCTCGGGCGCCCAGACCCTGGCAGGCGGGACGGAGGAGCAGGCCGGCGCCGTCGAGGAGCTGTCCGCCGTCATCGGCCGCGTGTCCGAGGATACCGAAAGCAACCTGGCCGTCGTGACCGCCGCGGGCGACAGCATGACGACCACGCTCGTCAAAATCGACGAGAGCACCCGGTACATGGAGGAGATGCTCGCGGCTATGAAGTCCATAGGCGATACCGCGAACAAGATCAAGTCCGTCATCAAGCTGATTGACGACATCGCCTTCCAGACGAACATCCTCGCCCTCAACGCCGCGGTGGAAGCGGCGCGGGCCGGCCAGCACGGCAAGGGCTTTGCCGTCGTGGCCGGCGAGGTTAAAAACCTGGCCACCAAAAGCGCCGAAGCGGCTAAAACGACGTCCGAGCTGATCGGCTCCTCGATCACCTCCGTCGAAGCCGGCATCAAAATCGCGGGCAACACCGCGGAGGCGCTCGAAGAGCTGTCCGCCAAAATCGAAAGCATCAACAAGGCTTTCTCCGAAATCTCCAGTTCATCCAGTCAGCAGGCCGGCGCGATCAACGAAATCAAGCTGGGTATTTCCCAGATCGCCGGCGTCGTGACGACGAATTCGGCCACGGCCGAGGAGAGCGCCTCAACGAGTCAGGAGCTGTCCAGCCAGGCCGAGCTGCTTTACAACGAGGTCAGGCGGTTCAGGCTGGGCGAAGACGAACAGGAAGCGTGAACCGGGCGCTGCAGACAGTCAAACCGGGCGTAAAGCATGCTTTACGCCCGGTTTTTTATGCGGTCTTCACCGCGCCGGAGGAGCCGGCGCGGCGCGCGTTTCGGCGACAGGAGAGCCGATAAACTTATGGATTGAGCGGGATATCGACGGCGAGCCCGAAATATTCCATGAGCGCGCGCGTCAGCTCCTCCCCCGTTTCGAGGGTTTTCTCGGTCACGCGTCCGTTATGGTGTATCTTGAGCACGTCGCCCGTTATCGACACGCTGCCGGCGTCCGTCGCGAGGTTTAACATGCGCGCGCGCTTGAAGCCCGAGTTCGGGTTTTTCGACTGGTATTCGTTCGGCGCGAGGAAGTCGACGTTCCGGCAGGGGCGCTCGGAGAACTTGAGCAGCCTCTCCCTGCCGTCTGCCGTCAGGCGCGCAAGCACCGTGTCGCCGTCGTCATCCTTTTCGAAGACAAACGTGTCCGCGCCGGCGCGCTGGGGCGCCGGGTCGTCGAGGTCGAGCGCGGCGCCCGGCTGCGGCCCGCCGAAGCCGACGTCGCAGAAATACCGCTTTCCGCCGATTTGGACGACGCCCGCGCGGTGCGTGACCGGCATGTAACAGTCGAGATGCCAGACGACGCGCACGGCGATGGGAAAGCAGTCAAAGCCCAGGTCGAGCAAGAGGCTCATGAACAGCGCGTTGAGCTCGAAGCAGTAGCCGCCCCGCCGGCGCCCGACGATCTTGTCGTAGAGCGACGCGGTGTCCAGCAGGATGTCCCGGCCGGCGTCGAAAACGTCCAGGTTTTCAAACGGGACGGCGCGCTGATGCGCCAGGATGAGACGGTCGAGCGTGTTTTTGTCCGGAACGGCGGGGCCGTCCGCCCCGATGCGTTCGAGGTACCGCTGCCGGTCCGGCAGGGGCGCGTACAGGTCTTCAAACATGTGCAGTTTCCTCCTGGTGATATCGGTTGATAATTTATGCCAATGGCTGTATAATGGTTTTGACTTATGGCGTCGGAGGTGTCGTATGCTGTTCAGCCGTAACATACTGCCGTCCTGCTCTCACTGCCGCTTCGGCATCTTCATCGGCGGCGGCGAGGTCGCCTGCGTCAGGCGCGGGATCGTATCCGCCGTGAGCTACTGCCGGCAGTACTATTACGATCCTCTCAAGCGCGTGCCCGACGATCAGCCGGAGCTCGGCCTAAGCACCCTGGCCGTGAACTTCCCCGAGGAGCTGAGCGCCGGCCCCGAAAATCTGAGCGCCGATCCCGAGGCCGAGCGCGAAACCCGTCTGGAGGCGGAAATAAACGCCCGGCTCAACAAGGAGCTGGGCACCGACCTTGACGCCGATTTCTGGCAAGAATAGCTGTTAGTCGTTTGTCGTTAGTCGTTAGTGGACGGGGCGGTTTGTCTTATATCCTGACAGGGCCGATGGGCCCTGTTTCTTTTTTTTGGGGCGGGAACAGATCGAATTTTCAGCGCTTTGCTTCGATGATCCTGCAGCTGACCGCGCCGTGTTCGAGCTCGAGCACGGCGTATGTCCTTTTCCCCATCCCGACGCTGCCGGGATTGACGACGAGAAGGCCTTCGGCGGTCGCGTGAAACGGCGTGTGCGTGTGCCCGAACAGCAGGATATCCGCCTCGCGTAAAAACGCCGCGTTCAGCACCGGGCCGAGTCCCGTCTTGACGCCGTACAGATGCCCGTGCGTCATGAAGATCCGCTTGCCGTCCGTAACGAATTCGTCCCAGTCTGGCTCCCTGGCCCTGCCGTCGCAGTTGCCCCGGACCGAGCGCAGCTGTATGCGCGGGTAGGCCTCCAAAAGCGCTGCGCAGTCTCTCGAGTGGTCGCCCAGGTGCACAATCTGCTGCGGGTCTTCGTCGAAAACGGCGTCGAGCATCGGCTGCGTATTGCCGTGCGAATCGGATAAGACGAGAATTTTCATTGGCTCTCCCATGCGCGGCGGCATGTCCGCGCGCCTTGGCGTCGGGCCGCGCTGCCCGCGGCACGGATGCGCCGCCCGAGTGTAACCACCTGCCGCCCGCTGAATATACTGATTTAGAACCCTTTGTATTTTGGCAGGCGCAAGTGGTTTAATCATGAATCGAAAGGATGGCGAAAGGATGGACGTGGATCTGAACAAGGCGGCAAGCGAATTGCTCAAAACGCCGGCCGGGGCCCGACTGGCCGGCAAAAAAGACGATCTTCAGAAACTGATCAACACTCCCGAGGGCCAGAACGTCAAAAACATGCTCAGCGGCGATGCGGAAAACCTGAAAGCCGCCATAGCGGGCGGCGATATGGATACGCTGAAAAAAACGCTGGCGCAAATTCTGAACACGGAGGACGGGGCCAAGCTGGCCACCCAGATCCAAAACCTGATGAAATAACCCGGAGCTCCCGGAGATGGCGGCGCGAAGCTTCGCGCGGCCTCGATTGCGGAGGAAACCATACATTTCCATTTATGCTCAAGCGCGTAACAAAAAGCGCTTGCATCTGAAAGGCGCTTTGCGCATGTGAGGTTCTTATGAGCGAGTTTGAGGATAAACTGAACAAGATCCTGTCGTCTCCAGAGGAAATGGAGAAGATCATGAGCATCGCCCGCTCGTTTACCGGTTCCTCCGGCAAGCCGGCTGAGGGAGGCGCCGCCGCGCCCCAGGCCGCACAGGAGCCGCAGGGGCCGCCGCCGGCGCAGGGGCCGCTCGATTTCAGCGCCGTCTCGTCGGCGCTCGGTAATCTTGACCCAAAGATGTTCCGTTTTCTCACCCGGCTGACAACCGAGTATTCGACGGGTAAAAACGACAAAGCGGTACTTTTGAACGCCATCAAGCCGTATCTCAGGGAGGACCGGCACGCGAAGATCGACCGGGCCGCCGAGATCGCGAAGCTTGCCCGGCTTGCCAGAGTGGCGTTCGCTGAATTCTCGGGAGGTGATAAGAGTGTATAACCGTTACATCGGCAATACCGGAAGATTCGTCCGCGTGGACGACGCGCCCTTCCGGAATCCGCGCGTTCCGCCGCCCGCCGCTCCGCCGCCTCCCCCGCCCCCGGCTCCGCCGCCTCCCCCGCAGGGCGGCCCGCTTGGGGGATTGGGCAATCTGTTCGGCGGCCTCGGCAAGGGTTTATTCGGCGGCGCCGGAAAAGGTCTGTTCGGCGGGGCCGGAAAAGGTATGTTCGGCGGCCTGGGCGACGGCCTCAAAGGCATGCTCGGCAACCTGCCCTTCGGGCTGGATATCGGCGACCTGATGCTGTTCCTGCTGCTGCTGTTCTTCTATGTCGAAAGCGGGGACGATGAATTTTTAATCATTCTGGGCTTCTTCGCCTTCAGTCTCTTCCGGGAGACGGGAGGCGTCTGAAGCCGGGACAAGCCCGAGGGCGTATAGACGGTACCGCCGCCGGGGCGGCGTTTTTTTATCAATAGGTCAGCCGTCTGCGGCGGCTTCGTTTTCGGGCCGTTGGACAGAATTCTCCCTCTATAAAGGCTGCAGGGCGGAGCCCTGTACCGTATCAAGGGCTGCAGGGCGG
>CAYMLM010000177.1:0-6490 GCA_964391385.1 uncultured Papillibacter sp. | reverse complement strand
GATAATGAGCGGTGACTGGAGTTCAGACGTGTGCTCTTCCGATCTGATATCTCCCGTTACACCAAGGCGAAGGTGCTTCAGCCCGGCGCCGAAACCGATTTGTTTATCCGTTTTTCCACTGTTGCGGGCGAGCGCGGCGCGGCCGATTGCGAGCGTGATATCCGCGGCGTTGCCGTCAAGTTTTACACCGAGGAGGGCAACTGGGACCTGGTCGGGAACAACACGCCGACCTTCTTTATCCGGGACGTACATAATTTTTCCGATTTAAACCGCGCCGTCAAGCGCGACCCCCGCACGGGACGCCGTTCCGCGCAGAACAACTGGGATTTTTGGACCCTGCTTCCCGAGTGCTTCCACCAGGTTACCGTCGTCATGAGCGACAGGGGTATTCCCGCCTCCTTCCGGCACATGCACTTCTTCGGGGAACACACGTTCTCCTTCTACAACGCGAAGAACGAGCGCTTCTGGTGCAAGTTCCATTTCAAGACGCAGCAGGGCATATTAAACCTCTCCAACGAGGAAGCCGCAAAGATCAACGGCATGGACCGCGAGTACCACGGCAAGGATCTCTATGAGGCCATCGAGCGCAAGGACTTCCCGCGCTGGACCATGTATGTGCAGATCATGACCGAGCAGCAGGCCAAAACCCACTATGAAAACCCCTTCGACATCACCAAAATATGGCGCCACGCGGAGTATCCCCTCATGGAGGTGGGCGTCCTGGAGCTCAACCGCAATCCCGAAAACTACTTTGCCGAGGTTGAGCAAGCGGCTTTTACCCCCGCGCACGTGGTCCCCGGCATTGGCTTCAGTCCGGACCGGTTCCTTCAGGGCCGGCTGTTTTCCTACGGCGACGCCCATCGTTACCGTTTAGGCGTCAACTACAACCAGATTCCCGTCAACCGCGCGAAGGTTCCCGTCAGCGACTACCATCGGGACGGCGCCATGCGGGTGGACGGCAACTACGGCGGCACGCCTGCGTATACGCCGAACAGCTGCGGCGTATGGACCGCCCAGCCCGAGGTCATGGAACCGCCTCTGGAGCTTGAAGGCGCAATGTACCGCTACGACCCCAAGGACGATCCGACGGACGACTGCTTCCGCGCGGGCGGGGACCTGTGGCGCGTGATGACCGAGGACAAGAAGCAGCTCCTGATCGAGAACACGGCGGCCGATATGGCAAGCGTGACGGTGAACATAAAATACCGCCACGCGGCGCACTGCTATCTGGCCGACCCCGAATATGGCCGGCGCTTTGCCGAAGCCGCCTGCCTGGACCTCGACAAGGTACTGGAGCTCTCCAGGCTGGACAATAACGGACTCATTCAGGCGACCCTCTCAGCTTCCATGTGAGCCGCCCAACCGAAGGAAGTGTTGCAACTTGAAGCAGCAGCGAAAAACCAGGCAGCGCCAGTTGGTTTTGGATGCGGTTCGGGCGCGCTGCGACCATCCCAGCGCGGATCAGATCTATCTCGACGTCAGGGCCGTTGACGACAAAATCAGCCGCGGCACCGTCTACCGCAATTTGAATTTTCTGACGCGCAAGGGGGAAATCCTCCATGTGAAGCTGACGCTGACGGACCGTTTTGAAGCTCGTGTGGATATGCACTATCACCTTTTGTGCACCGGCTGCGGTGTGGTCTGTGACGTGCCGCTGCCGTACAACAGGGAGCTTGACAAACAGGCGGCTGAAAAAACCGGCTATACCGTCGACAGGCACCGTTCCGTTTTCGAGGGCTTGTGTCCAAACTGCCGGCAAAAAAGGGCTGAACCGAGCTGAAGGCTTGTCCGTTTACGCTGCCATGAAAAGGGGCTTGCCGCGCTGCGTTTGGATAACGTTTTGCGGCAAGCCCCTTTTTCAGCCTCTCTTTTACTCTTTAAACGCCAGGTTGATCTCCAGCGGGATGCCGTCCGCCAGAAGCTCGACGCAAAGCACCTGGTCCGAGCTCATCTGTACGGACATGTTTTCGCCCTCGAGCAGCGTCGGCGTCGAAATCTCAATCGAAACCCCGATATTGTCGAGGCAGGTCGCCGCGTTTGCCGTGAGCATGTTCGACAGCTCCGACAGGGCGCTTCCCGCCATTTCGTCGATCTCCTCAACCGGCATGCCCATCATCATGACCGAAGCGATTTTCTTCGCCGCCTCCGTTTCCATAATGTAAGCGACATTGCCCTTGAAGTCTCCCAGGAGTCCCAGGACGATGACGATCCCGGAGCAGCCGATCTCCTTGGATTTAACGCTTAAACTGCCGGTTTTCACCTCGCTGAAACCAAGCTGCGGCATCACCGCCGAAAAGGCTTCAATAAACGGATTGACACGCTTTACATCCATTCCGATCCCCCCCTTGTGAAGCCCACGTTCAGCAGCAGGTCGCCGAACGGCGTTTGACCGATCGCCGTTTTCGTAGTGAACTCGGGGGCCAGGATCAAAACGCTGTCCCCGGTCAGGATCGACGGCGGCGCCACGCGGAGACCCAGCGCCTTGATCTTCCTGTTGAGGATGCTGCAGGCGTTGCCCGCGATGATGTTGGCAAACTCCCCGAGCGCCGCGATCAGGTCGTCGTTTGTCTGGAGGCTTTTTCTGAACACGGCGGCCGCGATATTGTTCGCCGTGTCTTTCGACAGGTCGAGGATCATCCGGCCCGAAAATTCCCCGATGATCCCGATGATCACCGAGATCCCCGCGGAGATGTGATCGAGCTTGGAGGAATATTCGCTCTTGTAGACAAGCAGGGTTTTTGTCATTTTGTTCAGGCCGTCCAACAGCGCTTCCTTGAACACCGCGAAGTATTGGTCCTTGAGATACCCGTACAGCTCCTCCTTGGCCGTCAGCCTCCTGACGACCGTAATCAGCTCGTCGGCGTCGAACGGTTTCTGGAGGTAGGCGGACACGTTGCATTTTTTTGCCTGGCTCACAATTTCGTCGTCCATCATGGAGCTTATGACGACGACCCGGATGCTGCTGTCGATCTCATGCACGGCCCGCGTGCACTCCAGGCCGTCCGTGCCCGGCAGCGTCATGTCCATCGTGACCAGATTGGGTCTTTTGTCTTTTACAACCGCCTTGACCTCTTCCAACGAACCGGCGGTCCCGACCACTTCAAATCCATTCGATTCGAGGATGCCGCGAATGAACTCGACCGAGAATACCGAATCATCGACGATTACGATTCTTGTGTCTCCCATGTAATTACAGCCCTCTTTTCAGATTACATAAGTTATAATCAATATCGATACATTTCTGGGGATAATGAAGTGGCGATCTGCATTTTTATAAAAGTTTTTAAAGCCGGCTGCCGTCTTCCGCCCGTCCGCGCCCTGCCGCCGGGACGCATGAGGCCGCCGGGCTGACATCCGATACGCGCCGATCGCCTTTGCTTTGATTTTTTTCGTTTTTCAACCGGCGCGATATATGGTATATTCAAGATGGAATATTTCAAGGCAAGACAGATCGCCGTTTCAAGGAGGAGTCATGGACATCGTATTTCACCCCATCGGCACGATCCGCTCGCCCTATAAGGACCGGAAGGACGCGCCCATGTGGGGCGCCGACGACCCGGTGACCGAGGCCGAGCTCATTTTGGAAGAGGCCTATCTCGAGGGCGCCGCGGACATGCAGCCCGGCAAGCAGTACCAGCTCGTTTTTTTCTTTCACAAATCGGACAGCCGCGCGCTGACCGTTGCCAGGCGGGGCGACGGCCCGCTGACCGGCGTGTTCTCGACCCATTCCCCCACCCGGCCCAACCCGATCGGCATTTCAATCATCACCGTCAAGGCCATCGACGGCAGCCGCATCCGCTTCACCGGCGTGGACATGCTCGACGGCACGCCCGTCCTGGACATCAAATCCTACCGCACAGACTGACACCGGACGTCGAAAAAGCCGCGGGAGCGGCTTTTTCGACAAGCTGAAAACTTCCGGGTGTTTTTTTTTGGTACGGTCTTGACAACCAGTATATTCCGGTTTAATATATGATTAACCAACCGTTTAGTTAGGAGTGAGCCCGATGCCTTTTACAAGGGACGAGACCGAGGAGACAAAAAACAGGATCCTGGACATCGCCAAACGCCATTTTTCCGACAGGGGCTTCGACGCCACGCGCGTGGACGACATCGCCGGGGACGCCGGCGTAAACAAGGCGCTCATCTATTACTACTTTAAAAGCAAGCAGGCCATCCTGGACCATCTGATCCAGACCCTGTTCGACGACCTCAAGTCGCTGACCATGGATTTCGTCCGGCTGCACGTCGTATCGATGATCCGGGACGGACGCCTGGACATCCTGCGGGACCGCTGGCGTTTCACCACGCAGGAGGACGCCCGGGCGTTCGGCGAGGCGATGGCCGGATACAACGAGGACATCGTCGATTTCATGCTGGCGCGCCGGCAGGTCGTCCGGATTCTCATTTTTGAATCGCTCAAAGACGGCAAGCATCACAACGATATCATCCGGTTGGCCGACATGCTGGGCAGCCGGGACGAAGACTCCATCTACCGGGCGATCCACGAGGCGGACCGGGACTTCGATTATACGGCGGACATCGTGCTGTACAAGTTCTTTTTCGGCTTCCTGCCGATCCTCCATTTCGCCGCGTATTACGACGATTATCTGGCGCTGGGCGGCATGAGCGGGCAGCAGCTGAGGGATTCCTTCCTGCGCGCGTGCGGGAAGAGGACGGGCCTTTATATGGACGGCATGGATATCCTGATCTGAATGCCGCTCAAACGTCTTTATTTTGTCCGTCCGGCATATTTGACGGAGAATTAAATAAAATGAATTAAACGTATCGGGTACGCGGCTGACGTTCGTCCGAGTGAGTCGTTGTGCGGTACATGTGCGGAAACGATCGGCTGCAATGGCCGTCTGCAATAATTAACTAAGTAGTTAGGCAATCATAGGGACAGAGAAAAAAGGAGGTTTTTGCTGTGAATGTCGTGCGTCGTACCGCACTCAGCCTGCTGCTGCGCTATTTTACGCACAATCCTCTCAAAAAGCTGCCGGCCCTGTTCAGGCTTGCCGAGCGTCTGGACAAAGGACACCTGTACGAAGGTCAGATACGGACGCTGCGCGCGCTGATGTCGGATGAGCGCAGCGTCTGGTACCGCTTTACGGACGACCTGTTCAAAAATGCAAACCGCCGCTGCCTGCGGCGGCTTACGGAGAGCTTTCTGCTCAACGCCAGCCTCTCCGGGGGCGCGGCCGCGCGCGAGGCGGAACGAAGGTACGGCTGCCGCATCCCCTGGGCGATCCTCATGGACCCGACAAGCGCCTGCAACCTCAGCTGCGTCGGCTGCTGGGCCGCGCAGTACGGAAGCAAAGACAGCCTCTCCTACGAGCTAATGGACTCCATCTGCCGCCAGGGCAAGCGGCTGGGGGTCCATTTTTACCTCTTTTCGGGCGGGGAGCCGCTCGTGCGCAAAGCGGACCTGCTCCGGCTGTGCCGGGCGCACCGGGACTGCTATTTCCTCTCCTTCACGAACGGGACGCTCGCGGACGAGGCTTTCTGCGACGAGCTGGCCCGCGTCGGAAATCTGACACTGGCCTTCTCCATCGAGGGCGACGAGGCGTCGACGGACCTGCGGCGCGGCCCGGGGGCGTACCGCGCCGTGACCGCCGCGATGGACCGCATGCGCGCGCGCGGGCTGCTCTTCGGGTACTCCGCCTGTTACCACAGCCGCAATACGGATAACGTCGGCTCGGATGCGTTTGTCGACGACATGATCGCAAGGGGCTGCCGCTTCGCCTGGTATTTCACGTATATCCCCGTGGGCCGCGACGCGGCGGCCGAGCTGCTGGCCACGCCGGAGCAGCGCGCCTTCATGTACCGGCGCGTCCGGGAAATCCGCCGGACGAAGCCCCTGTTCGCCCTGGACTTCTGGAACGACGGCGAATTCACGCAGGGCTGCATCGCCGGCGGGCGACGCTACCTGCACATCAACGCGGCGGGCGACGTCGAGCCGTGCGCCTTTATCCATTACGCCAACCTGAATATCCATGACGTCACCCTGCTCGAGGCGCTGCGCTCGCCGATCTTCGAGGCCTACCGCGCGCGCCAGCCGTTTGACGAGAATTATCTCAGGCCCTGTCCCCTGCTGGATAAACCCGATCAGCTGTGCGAAATCGTGGAAGAGGCGCGCGCGTACTCGACCGAGCGGGAGGCGCCGGAGGATGTGCGCGCCCTGTGCGCGAAGACGGCCGGGGCCGCCGAAAAATGGGCGCCCGTCGCCGGGGAGCTGTGGACATTGCGTCAGGAGGAAAAAAAGGGGGACGGCGCGGCGGGCGCCTCGCGGCGCGGCGCTTTGAAAAGAGGGCCGTTATGATCCTCACGCTCGTCAACGACACCTTCAACATCCGCAACAACGGGACCACCATATCGGCCATGCGCTGGGCCGGGGCGCTCCTCAGGCGCGGCCACACGGTCCGCGTCGTCGCCTGCGGCGAAGATCGGAAGAGCACACGTCTGAACTCCAGTCACCGCTCATTATCTC
>CAYMLM010000176.1:0-6501 GCA_964391385.1 uncultured Papillibacter sp. | reverse complement strand
GATCGACGACTGAAAAACCCGCACTTAACAAGTTAGCGTCCGCGGCCGTTAAGCCGCGGACGCGTGGTTTGCGCAATGACCGGCGCCGATACAATCCAAGAGACCCGGCAAATCAGCCTTTGTCGTCCAGATCGGCAGAAATCCCTTCTGCTTCCAGTATTCCTCCTTGAGCGCCAGATACGAGCAAAGCCGGTATCTGTTGCGTTCGAAAACGGCTTCGTCGGTTTTCTTCATTTCTTCCAGCGATTTCAGGAGCCCTTCTTCCTCCCTGATTATATCGGGATCATCCTTGGAATCGACAAACATTGTCTTCTCGATCATCGTATCCATAGCGACGATCAGCCGATGACGCTTGAATTTCGAATCTATCGCATCCTCCGCTTCCCTCTGGTCCTTGATGCCGATATTCTTCAGTATCCGTCTGAAATTATAATCGTTGCCGGAAAATCCGATAAACACGCTTGTGCCGCCGACAAGCGCGCGCGCCAGCAGGAAGTTCTCCCAGCTGTAATCACAGCGCTCCATTTCATAGTAACTGCTTTCGGTCAGGATGACCGATTCCGATTCCCCGCCCGTGCCGGCCATCCCCTCAAGCTCGAGATAACCGTGCGGATGGTAAATATGTATTTTGTTGCTGTCGGCAGTCCGCTCCGTACTGCCGTCCCGGAATATGACCTGATATTCAGCCCCAAGACCGCTTAGGCAATGCTCCAGGGCATTGTCGTAATTATACGTGATGATGCTTCGTTTGATGGGTCTGCCGTCCTTTTCGGCCGTGAAGTATTTTGCCGCGAGCACCGCTGTTCTTCCAAGCGTTGTGGCTTCGAGCCTGTCCTTGAAATCAAAGCGGTTTTTATAAAAGTCCGGGTCGGGCGACGTTTTTTCCGGCAGCAGCGCCTTTCGGACAATTTCCTTGATATACGCGTCCATGGGATTGCCGGGCGACGGCAATAGCGGAAAATTCCGTCTGGTGTCTTCCTGCAGCACCCGGGGAATGTATTCGGCGACTTCCAGCAGCTCCGTCCCGTCAAACACATTCGGCAGACCGGAATAAGTCCGATACGTATCCAGACCGCTGCCCTTCGCCATTCTATATCTTTTATCACGCGGAAAATCCATGTTCGCCATGATTGCCGACATTTTTGCCAGCAGCGCCCCCCAGCCCGGAAGCCCGATCGAGCGGCTGACGCCGGCGCCGAGTATCAGCGAGGCCGGTTGATCGCTTAACAGCTCCTTTTTTAAGCTCCGCGTCCGGTCGGCGACCAGCCGATAGGGGTTATTCTCCGTTCCGTCGTCGAATAACGCCTTGAGGATACCCTCTCGTTTCAAGACCATCACGCACACACTCCGATACCGTTCATCCGAATTGCCGATTTTATCTGTCCTTTGCCAGCGTCAGCCACCGATCCAATATGATGCCCGGAATATTTTCCGTGTTCTTCGCATCCCATTTTCGATAGATATCCTTAATCCGCTCAACTGCACTGCGGGCCTTTTCCGAGTTCTGGATTTCCTCTACCGCGTCAGATACGGCAGCCTTTAAATAATCGACAATGTTCCGCTTTACATGAGAATCCCTGTAGGCTTCGTTGCATTCCTCCAGCATGGCGTCGACATGCCGGCTGAGTTCGCCGCCGTTGATTTTTTTGAGGTAAACGCGCGTATCGTTCATTTTATCAAATTTTTCTTTGATCTTTTGTTTCACTGCCTCATCCAGGCGATTGTCAATTCCGTACGCGGCTTCCAAAACACAGCCCATTCGCAGTTTGCTCTCTTCCGACAGCGGAAATATCTTCCGTATGGAGCCTTCCGTCATGCAGCAGATACAGGCGAAATAATCCTCGACGGGCATGAGCGTGAGCCTGATCATCATGCAGTCGGAAAAGCTCTCGTTCATGACGTTCTGGCAGCAGTCAATGATTGCTTCAACCCGATAATTGTCAAAATAGGCCGCGACCTCGTCTCGATCGTGGATACCTATGATCTCCCGAAAAACGGACGCATCGATATAGACACTGTTGCCGGTAACGCTCTCAAACGCGGTCCAAAGGAGCGCCGTCACATTTGAATTGAGGTTTTCCGGCAAGACCACCAGGTCGCTTTCTTCGTCAACAGCCTGCCTGTAATACCTCATGCGGCATTTCAGCAGATCGATTTTTGTGACCGGCAGCTTTCCGAGCTCGGACAGTAACGCCGAAAGGCGCGACAGAAGCTGTTCCTGTTTCGTATGATACAGGCGGTAAATGTGATTAAAAACCTTATTGCCGCCGGCAAAATCAGGGGTCAGCAGCTTTGTGACGGACTCGTTGATTTCAGTGAAAACCGTCCTGCTGAACAACGCGATATCCCTCGGCCCGGCTTGAAGCGACGGCTCTGTCCGGGCCGTGATATTTTCCCGCAGATACTCAGACGCCTCCGTACGAAATTCCGTGACGACCTGCTTGTATATGGAGTCAAAGCCCTCGCGCGCTTCGTCAACGCCGGCTGTTTGATCCGTCAGCACTTCCCGGTTAAATAAAAGCGTTGAAAGAAATTCCGCAAGAAAATCGGAAACGGCGGCGACCGTTTGCTGATAACGCAGCTGTCGATTCCTGTTGCCGACGATATGGAACGTCTCATGCAGTATCGCGTAGACAGACGCGCGAATATTGTACAATACCCTTTCCGGCAGCTCAATGACCAGCAGGCAGTCCTCGCTGTGTCTGGTCTCTCCGGGCCTGTGGGGCGGCAGATGGTTGAACAGGTTGCTGACGCTCACCTCGTCGCTGCCCCCGCTTTTAACCAGAAAGCTGTAGGTTGTGTCCTCGTTCGTATTGATACTGCTCACAAGCTCGCTGACAAGAAGATTATAGAAGAAGATCAGCTTCGTGGCCGAACCGATGGGGGGATGCTTCAGCTGGCTGTCCTCGATGAAGTATTTGTCGGACAGCGATATGTCCGCCAGGAACCCGCCGACCAGATCCCGGAACGCGCGAAGCGCCGTATCGTATTCCAGCCAGGCCGCTTCGCGCTCCCGCGCCGTATCCTCTCCGCTTCCGCTGTCATTCATCAGCAGCTTGTTTGACCGCTCCATGTTTTTAAAGAGGGAATTCATCACGGGCTTCAGGAGATAATCCAGCTCAAACGCGTGCTCGCTCCTGACCAGGTTGAGATATCGCTGCACCGTCTGCCGCAGGGCCGTCGTCAGCCGCTGCGTCAGATGGTCGCGGTCCCGCAGCTCTTTATAGCATCGGAAGACCGCGTCATATTCCGCTTCGATCTTCGTCGGCGCCTGCGTCATCGGCGCCTGTGTCTTTTTGCCTTGACTGTCGACAGTCTTAAAATAGAACATCGTGCTTTTCGACAACACATTCCGATTGTACACAGGTGTTCCGGGATTGAGCCCGCCGTTTTTGAAGTATTCCGGTATCAGCGCTCCGAGCTGATCGGCCCGGATAACCAGGGAAACGTCCCAGTTGCTGTTTACGCAGTCATGCTCGACGGTTCCTTCCCGCGAGAGCGCCAGGCTGTGGATGATATCCGTTATATCTCCCCCCGGCTTGAGCTGCAGATTCACGATAACCTGTTTCAGATAATTTTCCGATTGTGAAAACGCTCCGGCATAGCCCGCCGGCATCGCTGCGTTTCTCCTCATCCAATTGTGGATACCCAAGACGGTATAGCTGGCGGAGACCGCGGGGGCGCCGCTCCGGCAGCGGGCTGTTTTCAGAATATCCAGCAGCCTCACCAGATTGTCCGGCGAACCCGTCCGCACAAAGATAACGTAATCATAGTATCCGAGGCTCTCGAAAAGGCCGCAGTTCAGCGACGCCAGGGCGCCCGGTTTCTGCTCGTCAATCGCTTCAATCATTTTTGCAACAAACTCAAACAGCTTAGCTGACTGCTCATATTCCCCTGCGAGCGATTTGGATATATTGATCATGACCAACGCGAAAAAGGGCGCGTTATCCTTCGGCAGCTCAACCGCCGCGCCCTCCCGCCAAAGCTCGTAATTGAAATCGCCGGGAGGAAGCGCCTGCGGATATATCAGCTTCAGTATATATGTAGTGATATACAGTTCATCCTTAAGCTTTCTGTCGCCCTTGTCCGCCGCATTCTGATCCATGTCGATGGACGGGGCGAAATCGTACCATTCGTTTGCGTTTTTCAACCGTATGCCGTCGAAATTTCCAAACAAAAGATAATCGAAATTCCCGGTGTCGTCTTCCTCAAGGAACAATCTGCGTTTTTTCATTTCCAACAGCAGCCCGCTGCGATCATTGGTGCTCAACGCCGGATCCCCTCTCCGTTTTTCTTCTATATTATGTACAATAACCCATTTTTTTCTTGTTCGGGGCATAAAGGAAGGTACGAACACACCTTTTGAATCAGGTCGATATCCGTACCTTTCTGCGATTTATGAAATACAGCAAAGCAGCACAACTAATCGGTCTTTTTTTCACGCAGCGAATGGGGAGAAACATAACCGGGACCGTTTTGCAGCCCCAGGGTATCGATATATACCCCCTTCAGCTTTCCCGTTGGCGCCTTATGATTGTTATCCGTCCAGTTCGCCGTCGTTTTTTTTGCTGCTTTTGCGTGGTATTCCTTTTCTCCGGCGGTGTATTTACCTACATACATATAGATCCCCCTGCCACACAACGTCATGATCCGCAATTTTACTCATCCAGATATACCCGTCAATATTGACAAATTTAACCGGTGTTTACTTGTACAACATTGCTGCACTAATTTCATTATTACAGTTCATTATATCAATTATTCCTTTATATGTCAATGTAAATACGTATTCATTTGCCATTAATTTATGTCAGCGCATTCATCCCGGGCAACCCGAAGTCCGCAGCCGGCGACCGGGCCGGCAGGGGTGAGGGATGCATAAGGGAGAGGCGGCTTTGTATAAAACCTCTCCCTTATGCCGAGCTTCGGTGATTTTCTGCCGGCCCAGACAGTCACCCCGCGGAGCACGTTCGTCGTCTTTTACTTCATATCACGCCCCGCCTTCCCGCGGGAGGCGTTCCGCCCAAAATAAAATATTGGGCTTCGCAATAGCGGAATGAGAAGTTCAACGACGCGAGGCGCCGGCTTCCGGCCTACCGGCGCCTGGTGCGGCGCAATACTTTATTTTGCTTCGTGCGCTCTGCAGTGCCTGGCATTTACGTCGCGGCATTGGCAAAGACACTTCCTTTATGGGCGGACGGTTTTTAAAACGCATTGTCACCACTTATTCATTTTCGGTTGACAATGCGTTTTTATTTTTTTATAATGGTCGCAACTGAAACGAGGGATATGGATGACCATCAAGGATCAGGTGCTCCGGGAGCTGGAACACCGCAAGGGCGAATATGTCTCCGGCAGCAAGCTGGCCGAGACCCTGTACGTCAGCCGCAACGCCGTCTGGAAGGCCGTCCGGGCGCTCGTGGCCGACGGGCACGCCGTCGACGCCGTCACGAACAAGGGCTACCGCCTGTCGCTGGGCAGCGACGTCCTGTCGGCGGCGGCCGTCGAGAAGCACCTCGGCGCGCTCGCCGGCGTCTTCGACCTCGATATCCGGGGAACTGTCACGTCGACCAACTCGGTCCTCAAGGACCTTGCCGCGCGGGGCGCCCGCGAAGGGACGGTCGTCGCCGCCGGGACACAGACGGCCGGGCGCGGCCGCTTCGGCCGCAGCTTTTTCTCCCCCGCCGATTCGGGCGTCTATTTCAGCGTCCTGCTGCGCCCCGGCGTCGGAGCGCCCGACGCGACGCTTCTGACGACGGCGGCTGCCGTCGCGGTGGCGCGGGCCGTCGAGGACGTCGCGGGAACGCCCGCCCGGATCAAGTGGGTCAACGACATCTACTGCGGCGGCAAAAAGGTCTGCGGCATCCTGACGGAGGGCGCCTTCAACATGGAAAGCGGCGCGATGGACTATGCCGTCGTCGGCATCGGCGTCAACGTCGCGCCCCCGCCGGGCGGTTTCCCCGCGGACCTGAGCGCCGTCGCGGCGGCCGTCTGCGCCGCCGAAAGCGCGGCGGCCGGCGTGCGCGCCCGGCTCATCGCCGGGATTCTGACGCATTTCTGGGACTACTATCAAAACCTCTCCGGCAAGGCTTTCCTCGCGGAATACAAGGCGCGTTCCCTTGTCGTCGGCCATGACGTCGACGTCATCTCCGCCGGCGCGTCGAGGCCGGCGCGCGCGCTTGAGATCGACGACGGCTGCCGTCTCGTCGTCCGCTTCGAGGACGGCGAGATCCGCGCCCTGTCGTCGGGCGAGGTCAGCATCCGCCCAAGGAGCGCGCCGCTATGAAAATCCGGAACATGGTTTTTACGGCGGTCTTCGCCGCCGTCCTATGCGTCGTTTCGCCGCTGACGATCCCGATCGGGCCGATCCCGCTGTCTCTGGCGACGTTTGCGATTTATCTCGCGGCGTCCACGCTGGACTGGAAATACGGTACGCTGTCGGTCGTGGTTTACGTCGCCCTGGGACTCGTCGGCCTGCCCGTCTTTTCGCGGTTCGAGGGC
>CAYMLM010000175.1:0-6526 GCA_964391385.1 uncultured Papillibacter sp. | reverse complement strand
GGACGCAAAAAGAACCCGCCCTTTTGAAGGGCAGGCTCTTTTTGCGTCTTTTCCTATTTCTTCGGTGCCGGCGCGTCGTTCGTGACAAGCTCCTTGAAAGAGGTTGCCAGGCCCGCCAGGCCCTGGATTTCGGACGGGATGATGATCTTCGTGGCTTTGCCGTCGGCCGCCTTCGCAAACGCGTCAAGCGCCTTGAGCTTGACGGCTTCCGGGGACGGGCTGGAGGCGTTGATGAGCTTGACGCCTTCGGCGATGGCGTTCTGGACCTTCAGGATCGCCTCGGCCTCGCCCTCCGCCTCGAGGATCTTGGCCTGCTTGACGGCGTCGGCGCGCAGGATGGCCGATTCCTTTTCGCCCTCGGCAACAAGAATCGCCGATCTTTTTTCACCCTCCGCGCGTAAAATGGCCTCTCGGCGCTCGCGCTCGGCCTTCATCTGCCGCTCCATCGCGTTTTGGATCTCCTTGGGCGGCAGGATGTTTTTGAGTTCGACGCGGTTGATCTTGATGCCCCACGGGTCGGTGGCTTCATCAAGGATGATGCGCATGCGGGTGTTGATGATGTCGCGGCTCGTGAGCGTTTCGTCGAGCTCGAGGTCGCCGATGATATTGCGCAGCGTCGTCGCCGACAGGTTCTCGATCGCTACGAGCGGGTATTCCACGCCGTAAGTATACAGCTTGGGGTCGGTGATCTCAAAATACAAAACCGTGTCGATCTGCATCGTCACGTTGTCCTTCGTGATAACCGGCTGCGGCGGGAAATCCACGACCTGCTCCTTGAGGGAGACAACCTTCGCCACTCTCTCGATAAACGGGATCTTGAAATGCAGACCCACGCCCCACGTGGACGAATAGACGCCGAGACGTTCGATGACAAAAGCCTTGGCCTGCTGGACGATGCGGATGTTTTTAACCAGGATGATAATGATGATGAGCGCCACCGCGATGAGCGCGATCGTGGTAAGGGTAACCTGTGCCTCATTCATGATGCTTCCTCCTCATTTTGTATACTCAGCTTATTGCGTTTGCGCCGCTTTTTCCTTCTCCCCGGCCGCGTCGCCGCTCAGGGGCTTCACGATCAGCTTCACCCCCTCGATCGCCTCGGCGCGCACCTTGCTGCCTTTTGCGATCGTCTCGCCCGTCAGGGAGCGCGCCGTCCATATCTTGCCGCCGGCGGAGACCGCGCCGGTGCCTTCAATGTTGTCGATATTTTCCGTGACGATGCACACCATGCTCAGCATCCGGTCGGCGTTTGTCGGATGATGCCTGGAGTTGACGAACTTTTTCGCCAGCGGCCGCGTAAAATACAGCGTGACGGCCGACACGACGACAAACAGGACGATCTGCAGCCACAGCTCCGCGCCGAGAAGCGCGCTGATGAACGCCACAAAAGCGCCTGCCGCGAAATAGATGGATGTCAGACCGAAGGTCACCGCTTCGACGATCAAAAAGACGACGAAAGCAATCAGCCAGGCCAAAACATCGTACTCCATCCCATGATTCACCCCTTTGAAAGAATATCTGTTCCATGTCATTATAGTATACCATTCGCGCGGGTATATCAATGAAAAAAAAAGAAGATTCTTCTTGCGCTCTGACCGGTGCAAAGGGCCGGTCTGCGTCCATTTTTGGAAGAATCTTGTTATTTTCTTTTTTAGTTTGCGGCCGACCGCCGGGCAGCGCCGGTCCGCGGCTTATTTACGCATAGAAATAATGGTTTCCGATCTCCATCTCGAAGGGCCTCGACCGCGCGGCCCAGCAATGCGTGGTGCTTGCAAAGTAAAGGGCATCACCGGCCGTATTCCCGCCGTCAAGGGCGATTTTGGCCGCGATGACGCATTCCTCGGTCGGCGTGCAGTAGATCGCGCCGGAATAGGCCGGCGTGAACTGGATGCCGTACCGCCTGTCGAATACGACGTCATAGACTGTGTCGGGGAAGATCGGGGATGCAATGCGGTTCATGATGACGCCTCCCACGGCGATTTTACCGACGAGGCTCTCGCCGCGCGCCTCCGCGCAGATGATCCTCGACATCCAGTACAGGTCGGTCTCGTCGTAATACGTGTAGCCCGACTCGATCGCGCCGGACCCTTTGACGACGTAGACGGCCTGCTCCTCGCCGTTCCATTCAATGCTCGCGTCAAACGCTTCGGCCAGCACGCGCGCCGGCGCCATCAGGCAGCCGTCCTGAAGCAGACAGCCGTCCGGCACATACAGATACCTGTCGTTGGCCACCAGGTAAACACTGCCCGCAGTGGCCGTAATCGTGAGATTGGGGGCAAAAACAGTGGCGGCGCCGTCCTGCCAGGCCACATTTTCGGCGCCCATCGCCGTAGAAAAGCCGCGCAGAGATACATACGTCATGCCGTTGAGAATGAATGAGGCTGTTCCAAGGTCAGCCGGCTGGCCGTCTATATAGACTGGCACATTCTGCGGCTGGCTGTCGGAGGCGTCCGAACCGGTCGCTAAAGCCAGCGGTGTGAGCGTGGCTAGCAGGACCAGTACCAGGAGTCCCGACAAAAGGGCTCGCTTTTTCATTACTTCAATACGTCCTTTCCTGTCGTTGCGGTCATCCGTATTTTTCGTACGGATCACGGCAATCGCGTTGCGGGCGAAGCCCGCCCCGCTGTTTTGATATTATGCAAACGGGATTTTGAATTTCGGCTGTCAGGCGGTCTATCCTCCGACGCCGCCGAACGTCCGAGATCCCGGTATTGCCTTGTTATAAGCGAATGATATTGACCTCGCCGCTCCCCCCGAAGCGGTCCGCCTCCCGACGGTGACATGTGAAGAGCAGGACCTGTCTGGTGCGCGAGAGCTCTTTTAAGTAGTCGAGCGCCAGATACGCGCGCGCGTCGTCGAAATTGCACAGCGTGTCGTCCAGGATCAGCGGGCAGGCATTTTCCTCCGGGAGTATGAGCCGGCATACGGCCAGCCTGAGCGCGAGGTAAATCTGATCGGCCGTCCCGACGCTCAGCGACAGGACGCTGCGGCTGACCGTCTCGTCTCTCGTCCGTGCGGAGGCTTCGAGCGCCTTGTCAAAGGCGAGCTTTTCGTACCGCCCCGCCGTCAGCCGCGCCATGATGCGGCCGGCCGTCTCACCGAGCAGCGGCGAGAACCGGGACTGCAGCTCAAGGCTCGCGTCCCTGAGCGTATCCACGGCCAGAGACAGCGCGTTATACTGGTTCATTTGCTCTGCCAGGGCCTCTTCTGCCGCGATCGTTTCGCTGCCGAGAATGACGGGGTCGCCAAGAGCGCGGGCCTCGCCGAGCGCCATGTTGTACCGGTTCGTCATGTCTTCCAGCCGCGCCGTGACGGTTCCCAGCTCCGCGCCGACCTCCCGGCGGCTGCGGACGGGTTCGGGGATATCGGCGGCGTCTTCGCCGCCGGCGGCCTTATCCGTCTCCTTCAGCGCGTTTACGATGCCCTCGGCCGCTTTGACCTCCGCCTTGGCGGCAACCAGCTTCTCCATGAGCGTCTCGATGCGGTATATCTCCCGCGCGGCGATTTCGGGCTCGCCGTACAGTCCGGCCGCTTCCAGCTTCGCGGCCAGCCCGTTGCGGACGGACCGGCAGTTCTCCGCGGCTGAAAAAACAGACTTTTCAGCCGATTTGAAAGCGCTTTCGGCCTCGGCCAGCTCGGCGAGAAGGTTGCGGTATGTCTGATACTGCCCGGCGAGCGCGTCGGCCGATTCGGCGCCGCAGAGTATGAGCAGCCGGTCGAGTTTGCCCCGCAGGCTCCTGTGCCGCAGCAGCCGCCGGATGAGCAGAAGCGCTGTAATCAGCGCGAGCGCCGCGGCGTACAGCCTGTAGTCCGGCAGCGCGGCCGACAGCGCGATGAAAGCGGCTGTCAGGAACATCAGGATAACGGAGACGTGATGCCTTATGGCGTATTTTTGGAGATCGCGTTCGAGTCCCGCGGCGTCCTCCGCGTCGTGAGACGCGTCGCGTTCCGAAAACGGTGAGGCGTCTTTTCGCTGCAGCAGCGCTTCGTATTCCGACCGCGCCTCCGTCATGCGCTTTTGTTCGCTCATGCGCAGCGCGTCGAGCGATTCCAGCGCCTTCATGTCGCCGCGTATGTCGCCCAGCCCGGCCTCCGTCGGCACGCGGCCGTTCCTTGTCAATTCCTTGTAGATGCCGTCGTAAACGCCCCTGACGCGTTCGCATTCCTCCCGGGCGCGCTGCAGGCTCCGGGTCGATTCATACCGGTCGCACCGGCGCAGCTCCTCTGAGAGCTCGTCGTGCCGCCGCTTCAGGCGCTCCGACTCAAGCCGGATCGACGCGGCTTCGTCGAGCGCCGCTTCTATGTGCGACAGCTGCCCTGCGAGCCCGGCGAGCTTATCCTCGAGCGCGGGGATTGACCCGGTCTTGTTGAAGCGGCGTTTCCGCAGCCAGGCGCGCAGCCGCTCGTCTGTCTCGGTGTAGGAAACCGTCTCGTCGCCCGTGGCGACCAGGGACGTGATGCGCTTTTCCAGCTCGGGCGTCTGGCTGACCTTGAGGCCGGCCTGCGATATGAACGCGCTGCGCTCGAAGACCTCCTCGCTCGCGCCCGTCAGCGTCTGGCCCGCCGTGTCCGGGTACAGGTCGGGGTACGGCTCGCCCGTTCCGGTGAGGACCGCGGAGAAGTTTTTCATCGGAAGCCTGCCGTCCGAAGTCCTCTGAAGCGTGACGCGCAGGCCGCCGGTCTCGATGTCCATCGAACCCTCCATCGGCGCGCCGTTCCACGGGCGGTAGCGCGTCTTTGTCGAAAGATACCCCGTTTTATCGCGGTCGGAGGTTCGGATGCCGTACATCATGGCCTTGATAAAGGCGCACCAGGTGGTTTTGCCCGACTCGTTGGGCGCCTCAATGATGTTCAGCCCCTCCGCGAGCTCAAGCGTCTCGTTTGAAAGCGCGCCGAAGGAGGCGTGAAGTCTCTTTATAATCATGCCCCATACTCCTCTTCGTTGTCGAGCGCCGCCAGCCCGTAACGGACGGCGCGCGCGACAACCGCCTGCCCGGCGTCGTCCGAAGCGTCGTATTTTTCTTTCATGCGCCTCAGGAAAACGCCGCGCAGCGTGTCTTCGCCGGCCGCCGACCAGATATCGCGGGGCGGGCGCGTCTGATCCGAAACGGTCAGGTGGAAAAAGCGCCCCGCCAGCTGCTCCTGCAAAGCGGAAACGTCCAGTTCCCCGCCGTATTCGCCGCCGAGAAGGATGCGATAGATATCCCGCCCGGTGTTCTCCGGCAGGGATGCCAGCACGGCGGACAGGACGTCGGTATCGCCGCTCAGCCCGACCGTGTGTATTTTATAGGCGCGGCCGCCGAGCGGCCTGAAACGAAGCTCGCAGCCCGCTTGATCGACCGTGCCGGTGACGAGGCCTTTTTCGCCCGTCTCGTCAAAGCCCCGGCCCTCCGGGCATCCCGGATAGGCATATTCCGTCCGCCCCGCGCGCTTGAAACCGCTGAATGAATGTATATGGCCGAGCGCCAGGTAGTGAAGGCCGGAAGCGGAGATGTCAGCCTCGCGTATGTGATTGTAATCGTCTCCCGCCGTGTCCCCGTGCAGAACCATGATGTCTAGAAGCCCGTCGTCCGGCGTCCTGAAGCCCGGGAGAAGCGGCCGGCTGTACGTGTCGTTGAAACCCGCGCCCCAAACGCGGCAGCGAAGGTCGGCAAGCGTCACGCACTCGATCCGCGGCGACTTGAATATGTGGACGTTCCCGGGGAAGTTGACGTACGCGTAAGGTGATTTTGGACAGTAATAATCATGATTGCCCGGCGAGATGAAAACCTGCGCGTTCATTTCCTTGAATGCGCGATACAGGACCTCCTGGGTTTCGTAGTACGATGTCGAGCTGTCCAGCAGGTCGCCCGAGAGCAGCACGAGCTCGATCTTTTCGTCGTTTACCATCGCGGCCATCCGTTCCAGAAGTCCGCGCTGTTCGCGCCTTCGGATATGCGCCTTTTCCTCCGGCAGCGATTCAAACGGGGAATCCAGATGAAAATCAGCCGCGTGCAGTATCTTTACGGACATGATCCCACCCCTTAAATGTAACAATTGGTTACAATTTTTCATCTGCTCCGCGTTATTATAAAACAAACGATTACAAAAAGAAACACTTTTACCTAAAGTTTGGTAATTATGACTTGAACAATTTCAAAAAGCCGGTCTGCGACCCGCTTGATTTATGCAACATCTCTACTTTTTTCAGGATTTCGGCATGCTTTTTTGTCATTTCAGCGCCCGGCAATTGGTCAAGTCGTCAGCATCGTCTTGTTAAATTGCCTGTACAGCGCATGAAAAGCGGCTATCCGCCGCCTTTAAAACCATTACTGTTCGTTTTGGACGGAGGGGTTCCCGGCCAGGCGTATATCTTCCCGATAAAGGAAGTCCCGCCATTTCTCAGGCGGGACTTCCTTTATATGTGATTTTCGCCGGTGAGTCACGAGTCCGGGGAACCGAGCGTCTGCGTCTGCTTCTTGGCGTCCGTCCCCTTCGGCTCGTCCGGCAGGGAGCGGGCCGCGCGGCCCGTCCTGCTGCTGGCCTT
>CAYMLM010000174.1:5090-6555 GCA_964391385.1 uncultured Papillibacter sp. | reverse complement strand
TGGCGCTGACGAGCACGACGTTTTTTTTCAAAACAGACTCCCGACCTTTCCCGGTTTGATTTCGTCCAGCGCGCCGTGCAGCAGGCTGCTGTCGTTTTGCCAAAGGAACACCTTGATATCCTCGTTTCTCAGGCGATTGATCTCCCTGAACAAGGCTTCGTCCGCCGGGGTCAAATGCTCGCCATAACCGATGAGAAGGTGGACGGGGTAGCTGTCGTATCGTCCGGGATGCGTTGACTTGCCGTCCGGCTTTGTTTCAAAGAAGGGGAGAAGATTCGGCAGCCACCGGTCGATCACCGTTTTGATGTTTGCAGAAAACTGCCCGAAGATGATTGGCGTCAGGTAGATTAACAGATCGCAGGACATCGCCGATTTGTTGATTTCGGATATTTTGTCGGAAATGACGCACTCGCCCGGCGTTTTAATCCAGCAGCCGTAGCATCCCATGCAAAAAGCCAGGTCTCCTTTTCCGACCGTCAGTGCTTCCGTGGCAAAACCTTTCCGGGTATAATAATCATATACCGAAGCCGAAAGCAATTTGAAGCCGGGCGTTTCGTATTCGCCGTCTGAAATGATGTAAGCTTTCATATGAGCTCCCTTCTTTTCTGATTTTACACACGACGGTAGCTGTTTTCAATCGGCAAACGCCATAATTAAAAAAACCGCCGGTTATCTGAGAACGGATAATCGGCGGTTTCGTCGTTTGGATTTGCCTGCGCACGATTTGGCTGCGGTCAATCCCAGATTTCGTTGCAGTTGTCGCCTGTCGGCGCGGCGTGGTAGTCGCGGTTTAAGCCGTTGATTTTTCGCATGTCCCCGGCATCGAGCTCGAAGTCGAAAAGGCTCATGTTCTGCTTCATATGCTCGGGATTTGCGGCCTTCGGGATCACGACCATGCCCGACTGCACCTCCCAGCGCAGGACGATCTGCGCCGTGCTTCTGCCGTATTTTTCGGCGATTTCTAAGATGATCGGTTCTTCCCTGAGCTTGAGCGTGGGGTCATATTCGCCCGGCTTTTTCATCGGAGGACCACCGAGAGGGAACCATGCCTCCATCTGGATTCCGACGTCCTTTAAGTAGTTTCTCATGGGCTCGATCGTCAGGTAAGGGTTGCATTCGAGCTGATCGACGACGGGCATAATCTCGCAGATGTCAAGGATCCTTTCTATATGGGGCTTATGAAAGTTTGAAAGACCGATGTTTCGTACAAGCCCGTCCTTATACAGCGTCTCGAGCGCCTTCCAGGCCTGCGTGTAAAGACCGTGCGCCGGACAGGGATAATGGATCAGATACATGTCCAGGTAGTCGACGCGGAGATCGCTGAGGGACTTTCTACATTCAGCAATTGCGTCGTCGTAGCGGTGCCTGCCGTTCTTGAGCTTGCTGCTGATAAAAAGCTCCCCGCGGTCGATGCCGTTTTTATCATACGCATCTCCCAAAAGCATTTAGTTGCCAGAACGGAAGA